>CAZLNF010000021.1:0-17680 GCA_964560885.1 uncultured Actinomyces sp.
CTCTACGGCAACGGCACCGAGCTCGTGCACCTGTCGCTGCCGGGCCATGAGCTCGAGCAGGCGCTCCGCAAGCCGAAGGTCACGCTGGAGATCGTGCAGGGCTCTGGGACGACACTCACCAAGCCCCGCGATGTGCAGCGCGATCCCGTGCGCCGCACGATCGAGCATGTCGACCTCATCATCGTGAGCGCATCCGAGGCGCGCGAGCGCGCGGCCGAGGCCGAGGTGCTCGTCGCCGAGGCCGCCGCTGCTGCCGAGGCCGCTGCCACAGCCTCCGCACCCAAGGGTCCGGTCGAGGGCGACGAGGCCGTTGCCGTGGTCGAGGCCGCTGGCGACTCGGCGGGCGACGAATCCTGAGGCTCTTCCGCCGCTCACGCGGCGAGGAGGGAAGCGACGCCATGCCTGCCTGGCTGGTCGTGGGGCTCGGCAATCCTGGCCCCGAGTACGCGCCTACGCGCCACAACGTCGGTGTCATGGCTGTCGAGGCGCTTGCTGAGCGATGGGGCGGGCGATTGAAGCCCGATCGCTACACCCGGTGCGAGGTTTTCGATGCACGCTGGCAGGGCCACCGCGTCGTCCTGGCGCGCGGGCGCTCCTACATGAACGAGTCAGGCGGCCCCGTCAAGGCACTGGCCTCCCACTTCAATGTGCCCGTCGAGCGCACGCTCATCGTCCATGACGAGCTGGATATTCCGTTCGGCGCCCTGCGCGTGAAGCAGGGGGGTGGCGACGGCGGCCACAATGGACTGCGCAGTATCCGCAAGGTCCTCGGGACGGGCGACACGATCCGCATCCGGGTCGGGATCGGTCGCCCCCCGGGCCGACAGGATCCGGCTGACTATGTCCTCAAGGCATTCGCCGCGGGACAACGTGATGAACTCGCCCTGCTCATCGAACGCGCCGACGACGCGATCGAATGCGTCATCGAGGATGGAGTCCCGGTGGCGCAGAATAGGTTCAATGCCGAGTAGGCCCCGGCGCCATCAAGCGCACCGCACATCCGACACCCCGAAGGGCACGCCATGACCCCCACCTCCCTCGCCGACGCGACCGACATGGAGGTCTCTGCGACCGTGGCCGCTGAGGCGGGACGCCTGCTGCTGGAGCTGCGCGAGGGCTTCGGACCCGTGGACGACAAGGAGTCGGCCGATGCCCTGCGCAAGAAGGCGGACGCCTCATCGCACGAACTCATCGTCGCCCGGCTCGCTCAGGCACGTCCCGATGACTGCGTGCTCAGCGAGGAGGGTGCCGATGACCTGGTCCGGCTGGAGGCCGAGCGCGTGTGGATCGTCGATCCGCTTGATGGCACCTGGGAGTACGGCCAGGGTCGCGTCGACTTCGCCGTCCACGTCGTCCTGTGGACCGCAGACCCGGCCGCGCCGGGTGGAGGGCGCCTGAGTGCAGGCACCGTCGACCTGCCCGCACAGGGCCTCGCGCGCCGCTCGGACGACGTGCCCGTGCCGGTGCGGGGACTCCCGCAGGACCGTCCAATCCGCATCGTCGCATCGCGCACCCGCCCGCCAGCCGTGCTCGCCGACGTCGTGGCTGCGCTCGATGCGAGCCTGCGCGAGCAGGGGCACCCTTACGGCGTCGAGGTCATCGACGTCGGCTCCGTCGGAGCCAAGGTCAACGAGATCCTCTCGGGTCGAGCCGAGGCCTATGTGCATGACACCGGCTTCTACGAGTGGGACGTCGCCGCTCCCTTGGCCGTTGCCCACGCTCATGGACTCACCGCATCGCACGTCGACGGCAGACCCGTGAGCTTCAATCGCGAGCGCCCGTACGTCACGGACTTCCTCGTCGGCCTTCCCGACTTCGCCGAACAGTTGCGCGCCGGCATGCTGCGCGCGTCCGGGGCGTGACCCTCCCGGGCCTGAGACGGGCACTCGGCGACATCCCCGGGATCACCGAGGCTGTCGAGCGTGCCGTCCGCGGCGTGGACGGCGTTCACGTCACGGCGATCCCGGAGGCACGTCCGGCCCTCGTAGGCGCGGTTGCCGCAGAGGTCTCGGCCGAGCGGCGCATCCTCGTCGTCACGGCGACCATGCGGGAGGCCGAGGACATCGCCGATGCGGTGGAGGATCAGCTCGGAGCCGGCAGCGCGGTGGTCTTCGCCTCGTGGGAGACGCTCCCGCACGAGCGCCTGAGCCCTGCGGCGGACACCGCGGGCGGCCGTGTCGCCGTGCTGCGTCGGATCGCGCACCCTGAGCCCGACGATCCCTTGCGCGTCGTATGCGCGCCGGTGAGATCGGTGCTGCAACCGCTCGTGGGCGGCCTTGCGGACCTCGAGCCGATGGTCGTGGACGAGGGTGTCGACATCGACGTGGACGACCTCGTGGCCGACCTCGTCCTGCGCGGCTACTCACGCGTGGACCTGGTGGAGCGTCGCGGGCACTTCGCCGTGCGCGGCGGCATCATCGACATCTTTCCCACGACCGCCGAACACCCCGTGCGCATCGAGCTCTGGGGAGACACGGTGGAGGAGATACGCGATTTCGCCGTTGCGGATCAGCGGTCACGAAGCCATGTGGGTCGTGTCGTCCTGCATCCCGCTCGCGAGTTGCTCCTCACGCCCGAGGTCCGTGCTCGTGCACGGGAGCTCGCCACGACTCATCCGGGCACCGCAGATGTGCTCGACCGCGTGGCCGAAGGGCTCGTGGTCGATGGCATGGAGGCCTTCGCCGCGGTCCTGGTCGATCGCATGGAGTTGCTGGTCGATGTCCTTCCGCAGGGCTCCCTCGTCATCCTCTGCGACCCCGAGCGCATCCGCTCGCGGGCCGAGGACCTGGTCCGCACCTCGCAGGAGTTCCTCGTGGCGTCGTGGCATGGCGCCGCCGCGGGGGCGGCATCGCCCCTGGATGTCGAGGGACTCGACCTGGCGGCAGCGGCGTACCGCTCGGTCGCCGAGGTCGAGTCAGCGGCGCGTGCCCGCGGCCCCGTGTGGACGACGGACTCCTTCGCCCAGGAGTCCGACGACCTCCTCATCGACGCCCGTCCGCTGCCGGATCGGCGCGGCGGTCTTGCCGAGGTCCTTGACGACATTCGCGCGTGGCGCTCCGCGGGTGACCGGGTCGTCATCCTTGCCGAGGGTCCTGGATCGGCCGAGCGGATCGCATCCTCCCTGCGGGACGAGGGCATCACCGCGACGTGGCGAGACGATGTGGCCGACGGGATCGAAGATGAAGGCGTCGTAGTCGCGGCGGCGCGCTGGCAGGGTGGCTTTGCCTCCCCCGAGGGGCATCTCTACCTGGTGACGGAGGGTGACCTCTTCGGTGAGCGTTCACCGGTGCGCGATGCCGCCCGCATGCCATCGCGCAGGCGACGCACCATCGACCCCCTGCAGCTCGCGGCCGGCGATCTCGTCGTGCACGAGCAGCACGGAGTGGGCAGATACGTCGAGATGGCCCAGCGCACCGTGGCCGATGCCACGCGTGAGTATCTCGTCATCGAGTACGCCGCGTCACGGAGAGGCCAGCCGCCAGATCGCCTCTACGTGCCGACGGATCAGCTCGACCAGGTGACGCGCTATGTCGGTGGCGAGGCCCCGGCACTGAGCAAGCTCGGCGGCTCCGACTGGCAGCGGGCGAAGGCACGGGCACGTCGTGCCGTGCGCGAGATCGCGGACGAGCTGGTGCGGCTCTACGCAAAGCGCCAGGCCACCCCGGGTCATGCGTTCGCTCCCGACAGCTCCTGGCAGCGCGAACTCGAAGACGCCTTCCCCTACGTCGAGACTCCCGACCAGCTCGCGAGCATCGATGAGGTCAAGGCCGACATGGAGCGCACGATCCCGATGGACCGCGTCATCTGCGGTGACGTGGGCTACGGCAAGACCGAGATTGCTGTCCGCGCGGCGTTCAAGGCGGTCCAGGACGGCAAGCAGGTTGCGGTGCTCGTGCCCACGACCCTGCTGGTCCAGCAGCATTTCCGCACCTTCACCGAGCGCTACGCCCCCTTCCCCGTCAAGGTGGCGGCGCTGTCCCGCTTCCAGACGGACGCCGAGGCCAAGCGCATCCTCGAAGGACTTGCTGACGGCACGGTGGATGTCGTGATCGGCACGCACCGCATGCTGACCCCCCAGGTGCGCTTCAAGGACCTGGGTCTCCTCATTGTCGATGAGGAGCAGCGTTTCGGTGTCGAGCACAAGGAGCACATCAAGGCATTGCGCACGTCCGTCGACGTGCTCACGATGTCGGCGACCCCGATCCCCCGCACCCTCGAGATGTCGCTCACGGGCATCCGCGAGATGTCGACGATTCAGACGCCTCCGGAGGAGCGCCATCCGATCCTCACCTACGTCGGCCCCTTCGATGATCGCCAGGTGGCTGCGGCCATTCATCGTGAACTCATCCGAGACGGTCAGGTCTTCTTCATCCACAACCGCGTCGAGTCCATCGACCGGGTCGCGGGCCGCCTGCGGGATCTCGTGCCCGAGGCTCGTGTTGCCGTGGCGCATGGCCAGATGAACGAGCATGAGCTCGAGCGCATCGTCCTGGACTTCTGGGAGCGCCGCATCGACGTGCTCGTCGCCACCACCATCGTGGAGAACGGCATCGATATCCCGAATGCCAACACCCTCATCGTGGATCGGGCGGACATGCTGGGCCTGGCACAACTCCACCAGCTCCGGGGCCGGGTCGGCCGTGGGCGTGAGCGCGGATACGCCTACCTGCTCTACCCACCCGAGCGCCCCCTCACGGAGACGGCGCACGAGCGCCTCACCACCATCGCGCAGCATGCCGATCTGGGATCAGGCATGCAGATCGCACTCAAGGATCTCGAAATTCGCGGCTCGGGCAACCTCCTCGGGGGTGAGCAGAGCGGCCACATCGCAGAGGTGGGCTTCGACCTCTATGTGAGGCTCGTCGGCGAGGCCCTCGCCCAGTCGCGCGGTGATGTGGACTCGTCACCGCTCGAAGTCAAGATCGAGCTTCCTTTCGACGCGCACATTCCACACGACTACGTCCCCGAGGAGCGGCTTCGCCTCGAGGCCTACCGTGGCATTGCCGCCGCGGTGAGCGACGCCGACGTCGATGCCGTGGCCGAGGAGCTCGTGGACCGCTATGGATCACCGCCGCTCCCGGTCGAGACACTCCTCGCCGTGGCGCGCTTGCGCGTGCGAGCACGTGCGGCCGGGGTGGGCGAGATCGTGATGGCCGGCCCCCGAGTCCGCTTCCACCCCGTCGATCCGCCGGAGTCACGGCAGTTGCGGCTCGCCAGGCTCCACCCGGGCACGTTGGCCAAGCCCGCGGTCCGTACGATCCTCGTGCCGCGACCTCCCGCCGGATCGACCACTGACGTCGAGCTAGTGGAGTGGGTGCGAGGAGTGCTCGACATCCTCGATCCGCCGGAGGCCGGGTAGCCCGACAGGGTGGCTGTGCCGTCCTGGTGGGCGACGAAGAGTCAGGCGAGGCGAGGAGCGGGAGCAACGTGACGACGGTGATACGGCGAGGGATCATCGCGATGGTGGCGAGCATGGCGCTGGTCGGCTGTGCGGGCCTGGGCGAAGCGGGTTCCGCGGCGACGGTCGGTGACGTGCAGGTCTCGACCCAGACTCTGGCGGCGGAGACCGCGGCTATCCAGGTGCAGAGAGGTGGGCAGTCGGGTGCGCCCGACGCCGAGCTCACCCTCGCCGTGCTGCAGAGGCTGGTCATCACCGAGCTGGTGGGCCAGGTAGCCGCCGCGCAGGGCATCACGGTCACCCAGGGTGAGATCGACGCATCCATCGCTGAGTTCGAGGCGCAACTCGGCGGCGCCGAGGCGTTGCAGGCGGCGTACCTCGAGGCCAACGTGCCCGCGGAGGCCATCGAGCAGCAGGTCACGCTTTCACTCCAGGTGCGAAAGCTCGGTGCGGCCCTGGCACCCGATGGGGACCAGAATGCCCAGGAGCAGGCGCTCGTGGAATACGTCACCGCCTACGGCCAGCAAGAGGGCATCGAGGTGAGTCCCCGGTTCGGCACGTGGGACACCACGACGCTCACCGTGGGACCGCTGCCGAGTGATCTGTCGACCACCGAGCAGGTGGCGGATCCGCTCGCGGGCGTCCTCCCGGCTCCCTAGGCTCGCGCCATGTCGGAGCCAGGTGACGGCCTGAGCGCGCTCATCGAGGTCATGGACCGCCTGCGCTCCCCGGGAGGCTGCCCCTGGGATGCTCGCCAGACCCATCGCAGTCTGGCGGAGTACCTCATCGAGGAGGCCTACGAAACGGTCGAGGCCATCGAGTCCGGCGATCGCGACGACTTGCGCGAGGAGCTCGGTGATCTCCTCCTGCAGGTGGTCTTCCACTCCCGGATCGCCGAGGAGGATGCCGAGGATCCCTGGGGCATCGACGACGTCGCTCAGGGCATCGTCGACAAGTTGGTACGCCGCCATCCGCATGTCTTCGTCACGGAATCCGTCGACGCGGACGCCGAGGCCGTGACGACCCCTGAGCAGGTGGAGTCCCGTTGGCATGAGTTGAAGACCCAGGAGAAGGGTCGGGCATCCGTCACCGAGGGGATCCCCGAGGCCCTGCCTGCGCTGCTGCGTGCCAGCAAGGTGCTCGCGCGCAGCGAACATCTCGATGTGCCCCTGCCAGAGATCGCCAATCCCACGGCGGGGATCGAGAGTGAGGAGGACCTCGGCGACCTGCTCCTCGTGCTGGTCGCGGCGAGTCGTGCGCGGGGCTGGGATGCGGAGGCTGCCCTGCGCGATGCCCTCCGCCGCCAGACTTCGCGCATTCGCGATGCGGAGGGCGCGTGAGCGCTTCGGCGGGCCTGACCTTGCTCGCCGAGCAGTCGCGAGATGCGTTGCTCACCTTCGACCCCGTGCAGGCGACGCAGTTGGGCGTCCACGACCACGATGGGCGACTTGCCGACCTCACGGGACCGGCGGTCGATGACCACCTTCGCCGACTCGACGGCCTGATCGCGAGCATCGACGGCGTCGACGATCTGGATCTCACGATCGACGAGCAGGCTGATCTCGAGGTCCTTCGGGCGCGCCTCGCCGCAGAGGCCTTCGATCTCTCGGAGATCGCGCGTCACCGCTGGGATCCCCTCGTCTGGGATCCGGCGAGCGGCTTGCATGCCCTCGCCATCCGGGATTTCGCGCCACCACACGAGCGCCTGCAGAGTGCCCATGCTCGCCTGGGCGCGTTGCCGGGCTTCCTCTCCGATGCCCGGGCGACCCTGCGGGAGATGTCGGCGATCCATGTCGAGACGGCCCTGCTGCGCCTCGGGGGGTTCGACGCTGTCGTGGAGGAGTTGGCAGCCCTTGGACCGCTGGACCCCGAGACTGTCGACAGGGCCCGCGAGTCCGTGGCCCACCACCGCGCATGGCTCGCGGAGCAGCTGCCGCTGTCGAGGCGAGACCCCCGCCTCGGCGTGCGGCTTTACAGCGCGGCAGTGTGGCACCACCTCGACGAGGAGCTTGCGCCGGTGCAGGTCCTGGAGTTGGCGGAGGCGCACCTCGATGACGTGACGGCGCGCATGCGCGAGGTAGCCGCGGAGTATCTCGACGAGTCGGTGCACTCATCCGACATCGTGCGCCGCGCCCTTGCTGATGCCGCCGAGCGTGCACGTATCGAGAGGGACACCCTCGTGCCGACGGTCCAGCACGCTCTGGAGCGGACGACGCGGTTCGTGAGGGAGCGTGACCTGCTCACCCTGCCCGACCAGGCCGTCGACATCAGTGACATGCCTCGCATCCACAGGGGAGTCGCGGTCGCCTATTGCGATGCACCGGGTCCGCTCGAGACCGTGCCGCTGCGCACTGTCGTGGCCGTCGCGCCTCCGCCGGACGACTGGGAGCCGGATCGCGTGCAGTCCTTCCTGCGGGAGTACAACGCCGACCTTCTCCACGATCTCGCCATCCACGAGGCGATGCCCGGCCACGTCGTGCAGCTTGCGCGCGCCCGAGCATCGGACACGTCACTGGTCCGGCGTCTGTGTCCCTCGGGTGTCTTCATCGAGGGCTGGGCGGTCTACGCCGAAGAACTGATGGCCGATCGCGGATATGCGCCGGACAACGACCCGCGAGCACCACTGCGCATGCGTCTTCAGCAGCTCAAGATGCAGGCGCGCGCCACCCTCAACGCGATCCTCGATGCCCGGGTGCACGGCGGCGATATCGATGAAGTGGCCGCGATCGAACTCCTGCGCAGGCGTGGATTCCAGGAGGAGGCCGAGGCCGCGGGCAAATGGCGACGCGCGCTCCTCACCGCGGCGCAACTGCCGACGTACTTCGTGGGCTGGCGGGGGGTGCGCCAGCTCGTCGATGATCTCCGGGTGCTCCACCCGGACTGGTCGGACAGCCGCCTTCATGACCTCGTGCTCGATCACGGTTCGCTGGGGCCCCGCCATCTCCGAGCGGTCCTGGGACTCTGACTCCGCAGGGCTCGGTAGGGTTTTGGCATGGCCAGCATCGATGACGTCACCGCCCGCGAGATCCTCGACTCGCGCGGCAATCCCACCGTTGAGGTCGAGATCGTCCTCGACGACGGCACCACCGCGCGTGCGGCGGTCCCCTCGGGTGCGTCCACAGGCGCCTTCGAGGCCGCGGAGCGCCGCGATGGCGATGCGGATCGTTACCTCGGCAAGGGGGTCCTCGCCGCGGTCGCGTCGGTCGAGGATGACATCGCGCCCGAGATCCTGGGCATCGACGCATCCGAGCAGCGCCTCATCGACCAGATCATGGTGGACCTCGACGGCACGCCTAATAAGTCGCGTCTCGGTGCCAACGCGGTGCTCGGTGTCTCCCTCGCGGTGGCTCGTGCGGCGGCTGGCTCGGCCGAGCTGCCGCTCTTCCGCTACGTCGGCGGCCCCAACGCTCACGTCCTGCCTGTGCCGATGATGAACATCCTCAACGGCGGGGCTCACGCCGACACCGACGTCGACATCCAGGAGTTCATGGTCGCGCCCATCGGTGCGGCGAACTTCACCGAGGCACTGCGCTGGGGTGCGGAGACCTATCACGCACTGAAGTCGGTGCTGCGCGAGCGCGGCCTCGCGACCGGCCTGGGTGACGAGGGCGGATTCGCTCCGAGCCTGCCGAGCAATCGCGCCGCGCTGGAGCTCATCGTCGACGCGATCGGCCGCACCGGCCTGAACGTGGGATCCGACATCGCCCTCGCGCTCGATGTCGCTTCGACAGAGTTCTTCGCCGATGGCTCCTATCGCTTCGAGGGTGCGTCGAGGTCCAGCGAGTGGATGACCGGTTACTACGAAGGTCTCCTCGCCGACTTCCCGCTCGTCTCCATTGAGGATCCGCTCGCCGAGGACGACTGGGCCGGCTGGATTCACTGCACGGATGCGATCGGCGATCGCGTCCAGCTCGTGGGCGACGACCTCTTCGTCACCAACCCTGAGCGTCTCGCCCGCGGCATTGCGGAGGGCGCGGCCAATGCCCTGCTCGTCAAGGTCAACCAGATCGGCACCCTCACCGAAACCCTCGATGCCGTGGCACTGGCCCAGAGCAACGGCTATCGCTGCATGATGAGCCATCGCTCCGGGGAGACCGAGGACACGACCATCGCGGACCTCGCGGTTGCGGTGAATGCGGGACAGATCAAGACCGGTGCCCCGGCTCGGTCGGAGCGCGTCGCCAAGTACAACCAGCTGCTGCGCATCGAGGAGGAGTTGGACGACGCGGGCCGCTACGCCGGCGCCGCGGCGTTCCCGCGCTCGCGCCTCACTTCGTGAGATCATGGGCGGGTGTCCGGCCCCCGTCCTGCCCTCACCGGTCGGGCGGCCATCCTGATCCTCGTCCTGGCGGCCCTCGTCGTGACACTTGCCATCCCGTTGCGTGCGTGGCTGTCGCAGCAGGCTGAGATCGCCGCGCTCGAAGCCGAGGTCACCCAGTCCCGTGAGCGCGTGGAGGAGCTCCGCGCCGAACTCAAGGACTGGGAGGACCCCGCCTTCGTGATCGCTCAGGCGCGCAGTCGCCTTCACTTCGTCTTCCCCGGTGAGGTGGGATACGTCGTCCTCGGAGAGGACGACAGGCCGATCGTGCCTGAGGCAGAGCGCGAGGAAGAGCAAGCGCCGTGGTACTCCCGCCTCTGGGAATCCACTCGCCAGGCCGATCGTTCGTGATCACTCCGGAAGACCAGCGCGCTATCGCGCAGCAACTCGGCCGCGAGCCCCGCGACATCGTGAGTGTCGCCCATCGCTGTCCGTGTGGTCGGCCAGATGTGGTCGCCACGGCACCGCGGCTCTCCGACGGCACTCCCTTCCCCACCGTCTACTACCTCACGTGTCCTCGAGCAGCTTCGGCCGTGGGTCGGCTCGAGGGCACCGGTGTGATGCGCGAGATGGAAGCGCGTTTGGCCGCGGATCCTGAGTTGCAGACTTCCTACGTGACTGCGCACGAGCACTATCTCGAGGCGCGCAATGCCCTCGGCGACGTACCCGAGATCGACGGGGTCTCCGCGGGCGGCATGCCGGATCGAGTCAAGTGCCTGCATGTGCTGCTCGCCCACTCCCTGGCGGCGGGACCGGGCGTCAATCCCCTGGGAGACGAGGCTCGCTCCCTCGTAGGGGAGTGGTGGACGGGGCGATCCTGCGCGGATTCGGGCGCAGAGGAGGCCGCTCCATGAGGGTGGGTGCGATCGATTGCGGCACCAACAGCATCCGGCTGCTCGTCGCCGACGTAGACGGCCCTCACTTGCGCGAAGTCGTGCGGGAGATGACGGTCGTGCGGCTGGGCGAGGGAGTCGACCGCACGGGAGCCTTCTCGCAGGCGGCACTCGATCGGACCTTCGCGGCCTGCGATGACTACGCCGCGACGCTCGATCGCATCGGAGTGCAACGCCTGCGTTTCGTCGCGACGAGCGCGAGCCGTGACGTGAGCAACAGGTCAGCCTTCTTCGATGGCGTGCGCGAGCGGCTGGGCGTCTCGCCCGAGGTCATCTCGGGGGCGGAGGAAGCGCGACTGTCCTTCCGCGGGGCCGTCGAGGGATTGCCTGCGGATCTCGTCGCGATGCCCACTCTCGTGGTCGACATCGGCGGTGGCTCGACAGAGTTCGTGCTCGGTGACCGCAGCGGCGACGGCGCGGCCGACGTCGAGGCAGCGGTGTCGGTCAACATCGGCTGTGTGCGCATGACCGAGCGACACCTGCACGGCGATCCGCCCTTGGACGAGGAGATCGCACGCGTGGAGTCCGATGTCGCGGCCGCGCTCGACGAGGCCGCCGCCGCCGTCCCACTCGATCGGGCACGCTCACTCGTGGGGGTGGCGGGCACGGTGACGACCCTCGTGGCTCTCATCCACGGCCTTCCGGCCTACGACCCGGCGGAGATCCACGGCCGCGAGGCCACGCTGCCCGAGATCGACGAACTGACCGAGCGACTGCTTGCCATGCCGCGGGCCGAGCGTGCCGAGCTCCCGGTCATGCACCCCGGGCGGGTCGATGTCATCGGGGGAGGAGCCCTCGTGCTGCGGGCCATCATGCGACGCACGGGGCTCCCGGTCATCGCCAGCGAGACCGACATCCTCGACGGGGTCGCGCGAAGCCTGGCCGACGACGTCTCCTGAAGCGGTTCGTGTAAGCGATTGCGGCATCGCGGCGGAGCGCCGTACACTCCGCATCCTGGCCTGTATCCGATCGGGGACCGGGCTGTTGCAGTATCCGACGGCGCTGTTTCGCGCCGTCCACGGCGCGGAGGGGAAGCGTGTCCATCACCATCCGCGACGTGGCCCAGGCTGCTGGTGTGTCCACGGCGACGGTGTCGCGAGCGCTGCGCGGGCTCCCGCACGTGGATCCCGAGACTCGAGAGCGCGTACGCCGAGTCGCGGCGGAGCTCGACTACGTCGTCTCGCCAAGTGCATCGCGACTGGCCAGCGGTCGCACCGGCACGGTCGCGGTCATCACTCCCTTCATCGATCGCTGGTTCTTCTCCACCGTGCTCTCGGGCATCAGCGATGTGCTGCAGGAGAGCGACGTCGACCTTCTTGTCTACGAGGTGGGCGATCCCGCGACGAGTCCTGGCCTGCCCGCGGAGCGCCGGCTGCGCGGCCGGGTCGACGGCGTCATCGTCGTCACCTTGCCGACTGACGCGCCCCGCATCGCGGACATGCTCGAGATTGGCCTGCCGACGAGCTTCATCGGAGTGCGCTGGCCCGGTGTGCCCTCAGTGTGCATCGACGATGCGGCGGCCGGACGCATGGCGACCCAGCACCTCATCAACCTCGGCCACGAGCGGATCGGGATCATCTCGGGACGCCCGCAGGCATCGACCTCGCAGGCGAGCCGCGCGCTCGGCTACGTCACCGCGATGGAGGGCGCGGGGCTCACGCCGGATCCCACGCTTGAGGCCTACGGATACTTCACCGTCGCGGGGGGAGAGTCGGCGATGACCTCCCTCCTCTCTCAGCCCAATCCGCCCACGGCGGTGTTTGCCATGTCCGATGACATGGCCTTCGGTGCGATCCGCGCCTTGCAGCGCCACGGCATCCGCCCCGGAGCCGATATCGCAATCGCGAGCATCGACGGTCATGAACTCGCGGAGTTGCTCGACCTCACGACCGTGGGGCAGCCGGTCGCCCAGATGGGGCGCGTCGCTGCCGATGCCCTCCTGGCCCGCATGCTGGGGCGGGATGTGAGCGGTCCCGACGAGGTCACCGTGCCCACGACCCTGGTGGTGCGCGGGAGCACGGTCCGCCCGTCGGGTGCGGTTGACTCGTCACCATTGGGATAGATCACGACTCTTGGGATAGATCACGCGTATGCGCGCTACCTCGTAGGCTTCCTGCATGCCCACCATCGACATCCCGTCCGGCCAGCGCGGACTCACCGGCTACCTCGCGGTGCCCGACTCGGGTCGCGGCCCCGGTGTCGTGGTCATCCAGGAGTGGTGGGGAATCGTGCCTCACATCAGGTCGGTAGCCGACCGTCTCGCCGCGGCGGGCTTCGTCGCTCTTGCCCCGGACCTCTTCCGGGGCGAGCACACCACTGAGCCCGATGAGGCAGCCAAGCTCATGATGGGCCTACGCGTGGGAGCGGCCGCCGATGACATCGCGGCGTCTGCCGACCAGCTCATGCGCAGCGGGCTCCTCACTAGCGCCCAGGTGGGATGCGTGGGCTTTTGCATGGGCGGAGGCCTCGCGCTCCTCGCGCCGACCGTGAGCCCCCATATCGATTGCACGGCGGCCTTCTACCCCGCGATGCCGTGGCCCGACTATCACCCGGCATGGGGTCAGTACTCCGGCAAGGAGGCAGTCGTCCACCAGTGCGAGGCCGATCTGCCGTCGACAGGTGACGACATCGCCCGCTACGCCGAGGAGATCGCCGCCCATGGCGGCATCGCCGTCGTCGAGACGTACGCCGGCACGCAGCACGCCTTCTTCAACGACGACCGGCCCGAGGTCCACGATGCCGCCGCGTCGGCGCTGTCATGGGAGCGCACGGTGGCACTGCTCCATCGACGCCTGGACGGACCCCTCCGCTGACGACGCGGCCCGAGGTGAGTGCCGCCGCGTGCTCGACCGTTCCTGAGCTGGATGCGGCGATCAGTCAGTGCCGCGCGTGTCCGCGGCTGGTGGCGTGGCGCGAGCAGGTCGCCCGGGAGCGACGCGCGGCGTACGCCGATGAGGAGTACTGGGGCCGCCCGGTGCCGGGCTTCGGGGATCCGCATCCGGGTGTGCTCATCGTGGGTCTCGCGCCGGCCGCCCACGGAGCCAACCGCACGGGGCGTGTCTTCACCGGCGACCGCAGTGGTGACTGGCTTTTCGCGGCACTCCACAGAGCCGGGTTCGCATCGCAGCCGACGTCGACCTCCCGCGAGGACGGGCAGCGCCTTGACGGAGTGCGCGTGACAGCAGCGGTGAGATGTGCACCACCCGGCAACGCGCCGACTCCAGCAGAGCGCGACGCATGTGCTCCCTGGCTCGTCCGCGAACTCCAGCTCACCGCCCCGTCCGTCATCGTCGCGCTCGGGGGCTTCGCGTGGACGGCGGCGCTGCGGGCACTCGCCGAGACAGGGGCTTGCCTGCCGGTGCCGCGACCCAGGTTCGGCCACGCTGCCGAGGCCCGCATCGAGGACACCTGGCTGCTCGGGTGCTACCACCCGAGCCAGCAGAACACCTTCACCGGCAGGCTCACCGCGCCCATGCTCGACGACGTACTCGGACGCGCCCGCGCCCTCGCAGGTGAGGCCTGATCAGGCCTTCCCGGCAGGAGAAGTGCCTCCGGAGGGGATCGAACCCTCACTGGACCGGGTTTAAGCCGGGCGTCTCTGCCAATTGGACTACGGAGGCGGGACCAGACTAGGCGGCCCCCGCCCTGCAGGGATTGCTTCCGGCCCTGGATCGGTTACCGTGGAGAGGAAGCGGGCGAGGGCCCGCTTCATGAGGGGGAATCCCTCACCAGCGCAGGAGGAGCACCATGCAGACGGCCAACCCCGTCCTCGCCCGAATCGACCGCGACGCCGCCCAGGCCAGCCGCTCAGGGGCTGGCTTCGCCTACGACGAGGGCCGCAGCGCCGTGGCCTCCGCGCAGGCAGGTGCCCCGGCACCCGTGGCCGCCCCGGCGGCCGGTGACGCGGGCATCTACACCGGTGTGCAGATCCCGGCTCCCGTCGACCAGCGGATCACCTACGCCGACGTCATGGCCAAGTCCGCCATCATGTTCGCGATCGCCGTCGTCATGGCGTTCGCAGGCTGGATGATCACCGAGGCCATGCCCGGTGTCGGCACCCTCCTCGTCTTCGGCGCGATGATCGGCACGATCGGGCTCGGCCTCGTCAACGCCTTCAAGCGCCAGGTGAGCCCGCCCCTGACGATCCTGTACGCCGCCGTCTCCGGCATCTTCCTCGGCGCGATCAGCTACTGGTACAACCAGATCGCCCTGCAGTCCGACTACGAGGGCCTGGTCCTGCAGGCGGTCCTTGCGACCTTCACCACCTTCGGCGTCATGCTCCTCCTCTACGGCACGGGCATCGTCAAGGTCAACAACAAGTTCATGAAGTTCATGCTCGTCGCGATGGTGTCCTACCTCTTCATCGGCATTGCCTCGTTCGTCGCGGCGATGTTCGGCGTCGGCGGCGGCTGGGGCTTCTACGGCGTGGGCACGCTGGGCCTGCTCCTGTGCATCTTCGGCGTCGGCCTCGCGGCGTTCAGCCTCATGCTCGACTTCGAGGCCATCAAGCAGGGCGTGGCGATGGGCCTGCCCGAGCGCGAGTCGTGGCGCATGTCCTTCGGCCTGCTCGTCACGCTCGTCTGGCTCTACCTCGAGTTCCTGCGCCTCTTCGCGATCATCGCCGCAGGTCGCGAGTAGTCACCGGCTGCTGCGTCGATCAATGGGGTCCGACGGGCCGGCGGAGCCGCCCCTGACGGGCGCCGATGCCGCGGTCGAGCTGGGTCGCGTCGTCGATCGGCTGCGGTCGATGCCGCTCACGCGGCTTGCCGCACCATGGACGACCTTCCCTTCGCTCGCCGCAGGTGCGCGAGCCCTTGCTCAGGAGCTCGCGGACCGCGGTGCGCTTCTCGCCGACCACGTGCCGCACACCGTCCCCGACGTCGGCGATGCGGCGGTGGGGGATCAGGTGGCCGTCACCGGGCGTGAGGTGATCGACCTCAGCCCCTCGGCGGCGGACCTCGCGTGGATGGTGCAGCGGCTGCGGGACTTCCGCCTCAGCGTGTGACGTCCGCGGGCTGGCCCGGCGGGTCGGCCAAGCCGCCCCTGTCGGGCTCGTCCACCAGGGCAGGGAGGATCTCCCCCTCGCTGCCGAGTCGCCATGCGGCAATCACCTCGGGCAGCAGAGCCTGGGCGGCGGCGGCGTAGCCATCGGTCGACGGGTGGAAGCGGTCCTCGGCGAACATCACGTCGGGCCGGTCATCGAATTCCGGGCCGAGACGCGAGCCCAAGGACACGGGTCGACCTCCCTCAGCGAGGGTTGCCTCCGCCTGTGCTGCCGCGAGTTTGCGGGACGCACGGCGCATCACGGTGCGCAGAGGCTGGGGGACGGGCTTCACCGTGCCGAGATCAGGACACGTTGCCATGACCACCTCGGTGCCGGAGTCGCGCAGTCGCCGGATGGCCTTGCGCAGTCGACGCGCTGAGAGTGCGCGCGGGATCAGGTGAGTCACATCATTGGCGCCGACCATGATGACCGCGACATGGGGTCGTGTCCACAGTGCGCGGTCGATCTGCGGATCCAGATCCCCGGTCTGGGCGCCGATGACCGCGTGATTGCTCAGCGTGACGATGCGTCCGGATACCTCCGCGAGGGCAGTCGCGAGGATCGCGCCCATCGTGTCGTCGGGGCTCTCGGCGCCCAGGCCCGCGGCACCGGAGTCGCCGAGCACGGCGAGCCGGATGGAGGTGCCCGGGCCCCTTCCGTATCGGCCGTCGGCGTAGGGGGCGGTCGTGGTGCGGGGTCCGATGCGCCGGCGCGCCTCGAAGGCCTGCGCCGCAAGCAGCCCTCCCACAGCCACCGCGGTGGCGCCCACGGCAGCGGCCGCCCGGGTCACGGGTTTCGTGCGCATCAGCCGCGTGCTCTCCTGAGGAAGCCGCGCACCTGCTCCCGGGCGTTCTCGCGGATCTCGGGGCCGTGGGTGAAGGCAGCGATGCTGTAGTCGACCTCGCCGAGTGCGTGGGCGGTCTCGACGTTCTGGCGGAAGGACGTGCAGACGACCTTGGTCGGCCATGACATGCGGGAGTTCATGTTGAAGATCGAGTCACCCGTGATGAGTACGCCGCTCCCGGGGTGCAGCAGCGAGATGTGCCCCGGCGTATGCCCGGGCGTGTGGAGGATGCGCAGACCACCGGCGACGTCGAGCACCTGGCCGTCGGCGAGCTCCGCGGACACGGGAGTCGCCTGGAAGTCACCCCAGGGTGCGCGCGCAAGGATCCGCCCGGCAGTGGACGCCATGTCGCCGGGCACGCGCGTGCCGGTGCGCACATATTCGGCATCGTCAGCGTGCACGTCCACGCCCACGGCAGCGGTCTCGTCGACCATGCGTGCGGCTCCCCCCGAGTGGTCGAAATGCGCGTGGGTGAGCACGATGCGCTGCACGTCCCGTGGATGCTTGCCGATGGAGGCGAGCGCGCTCACGATCTTGGCCGGGGCGCGCTTGAGCCCGCAGTCGACGAGGGTCACAGATCCGTCGTCGTCGACGAAGGCGTAGGAGTTGATGAAGTCGCCGAGCGTGGGGATCCGGTAGACACCGGCACCCAGGGCGACAGCAGGTGTGCGGGCCACGGGCACAGACTAGGCTTCTGTCTCGTGCGCGTCGTCAACTCCGTCGTGGATCTCATCGGCAATACCCCTCTCGTGAGGCTCAATCGCGTGACCGAGGGCATCGCCTGTCCGGTTTACGCCAAGGTGGAGTACCTCAATCCGGGTGGCTCGGTGAAGGACCGCATCGCCACGCGGATGATCGAGGCGGCCGAGCGTGATGGGCTTATCGCCCCCGGGGGCACCATCGTCGAGCCGACGAGCGGCAACACGGGCGTGGGCCTGGCCATCGTCGCGCAGCAGCGCGGCTACCGCTGCGTCTTCGTCTGCCCGGACAAGGTCTCCAAGGACAAGCAGGACGTCCTGCGCGCCTACGGTGCCGAGGTGGTCGAGTGCCCCACCGCCGTCGATCCCGAGGATCCGCGGTCCTACTACTCCGTCAGTGATCGCCTGGCCCGCGAGATCCCGGGTGCCTGGAAGCCCGATCAGTACTCCAACCCCAACAACCCGCGCTCGCACTACGAGACCAC
>CAZLNF010000022.1:0-16961 GCA_964560885.1 uncultured Actinomyces sp.
TCGTCTGGAAGCCTGCGGAGGACACGCCTGTCTCGGCCACGATCATGGGCCGCCTGGCGATCGAGGCCGGCTTCCCCCCCGGTGTGCTCAACGTCGTCCACGGCTACGGCCCCGATTCAGCCGGGTCGGCCCTCACCGAGAATCCCGACGTCGAGCGCATCACCTTCACGGGCGAGTCCGGCACGGGCAAGATCATCAGCGCTGTTGCGGCGCGCAATCTCACCCCCGTCAGCCTTGAGCTCGGCGGCAAGGGTGCCAACATCATCTTTGACGATGCCGACATCGACAACGCCGTGCACTGGGCGGTCGAGGCGATCTTCCGCAACGCCGGCCAGGTCTGCCTCGCGGGCAGCCGGCTCTATGTCCAGCGCGGGATCTACGAGGACTTCCTCGTCCGCTACAAGGCGGCAGCCGAGGCCCTCGTCATGGGCGACCCCAAGGACCCCGCGACCCAGTTCTCCGCGGCGCTCGCGAGCCAGGAGCACTTCACCAAGGTGCAGGGCTATCTCGGCACCGAGGCGCTCGGCGGGGGACGCATGCTCACCGGCGGTGTAGGCGAGGGCTGGAGCGTCAAGCCGACGATCATCACCGACGCTCCTGCGGACGCCCGCGTCGTCAAGGAGGAGATCTTCGGCCCGGTGACGGTGGCCACGCCCTTCGACACGGAGGACGAGGCCGTCGCGCTCGCCAATGCCACTCGCTACGGGCTCAACGCGATGGTCTTCACCGAGAATCTCAGCCGAGCACATCGCATGGCGGCCAAGTTGAAGGCGGGCACCGTGTGGGTCAACTGCTTCTTCATTCGTGACCTGCGCCTGCCCTTCGGCGGATTCGGGGACTCGGGCGTCGGCCGCGAGGGCGGCAACTTCAGTCGTGAGTTCATGACCGAGCCCAAGGCCGTCGTCATGCAGATCGACCAGGGCTAACAACAGGGCTTGCGCGCACGACTTCACTGGAGCCGGTACTCCCCTAGGCTGCGACCGTGATCCATCCCCTCGACCCGCTGTCGGCCACCGAACTGGCAGAGGTCTGCGCGACGCTGAGGGCTGAGGCACTTCTCGGTGGCCCGCGCCTACTGTCGCTGCTGCAGCTCGAGGAACCACCCAAGGCCACCGTCCGCGCGTGGCGGTCGGGCGACACGCTTCCACGGGTGGCGCGAGCCACGCTCTGGGACGGTGCCGAGCAACGGGTGCTCATCGCGATGGTCGAAGTGGGCGGCGGCGTACTCGAAGTGCGGGAGGCGCCCGGCGCCCTCGCCTCGGTGCTTGCTCTGGAGTGCGAGCGGGTGAGGGACGCCGTGCGACGCGACGAACGACTCCTCGCCGCGCTCGCCCGGCGCGGCATCACTGACGTGGACTCCGTGCATATCGAAGCCTGGTCCTTCGGGTCGGAGGTGCCCGAGGGCATCGACGCCACACGCCGACTGGTGTGGACCCCGATGTGGCTGCAGCCTGAGCCCGAAGCCAACGTCTACGCGCACCCGATCGAGGGCCTGCGCACCATCGTCGACCTCGACTCCTCCGAGGTCTTGCGCGTGGAGGAGGACGAAGGCTGTCCGCCCATCCCGCTGACTCCCGGCCCCTACCGGGCTGACCAGACCCGCGCCGACGTGCGACTGCGCGACCTCGCCATCGTGCAGAAGGACGGCCCGTCGTTCGCGGTCGACGGCTGGGGTGTGCACTGGGAGCGCTGGCGGCTGCGCGTCGGCTTCGACCAGCGTGAGGGACTTGTGCTCCACGACGTGAGATTCGACGATGCCGGCCGCGAGCGATCGATTGCCTACCGGATGTCGATCGCCGAGCTCGTGATCCCCTACGGCGACAGGGCCCCGGGGGCGCTGCGCAAGCAGGCCTTCGACACCGGGGAGTTCAACCTCGGGAATTTCACGAACTCCCTCACCCTGGGCTGTGACTGCCTCGGTGAAATCGTCTACCTCGACGTGGCGGTGGCCGACGCGCTCGGCAATGTGCAGGAGATCCCCCAGGCCATCTGCATGCACGAGGAGGACCACGGAATCCTCTGGAAGCACACCGACCAGAACGGTCACGTGGAGGTGCGGCGCTCACGCCGATTCGTGGTGTCATCGATCGTCACGGTGAACAACTATGAGTACGGCTACTTCTGGTACCTCTACCAAGACGGCTCCATCGAGTTTGAAGCCAAGCTCACGGGCATCGTGCTCACCACCGCCGGGGAACCAGGCGCCCCGACACCTTCGGCCACCGAGCTCGAGCCCGGCCTCTTGGCCCCGTACCACCAACACATCTTCTGCGCCCGGCTCGACCTCGACATCGACGGCGGGCCCAACACGCTGGTGGAGGTCGAGAGCGAGCCCCTCCCACCCGGGCCGCTGAACCCAGAGGGCTCCTCCTACACGACCCGTCAGACCGTGCTGGCGCGGGAGTCCACCGCTCAGCGGGAGGTCAACCCCTTCACCGGCCGCTACTGGAAGGTGGTCAACCGAGAGGCGACCGGCCACCTCGGCGCACCGGTTGCCTACAAGCTCGTCCCTGGCGCGGTCACGTGGCCGATGGCCTCGCCCGATTCGGCCATCGGGCAGCGTGCGGCCTTCATGTATCACCACCTGTGGGCCACCCCGAATCGCAGAGACGAGAGGTATCCCGCGGGTGAGTTCCCCTACCAGCACCCGGGTGGCGCAGGGCTGCCTGAGTGGACTGCGGCCGATCGGCCGATCGAGGACACCGACCTGGTGCTGTGGCACGTGTTTGGCACCAATCACATCCCGCGCGCGGAGGACTGGCCGGTGATGCCCGTGGAACGCACCGGTTTCGTGCTCAAGCCAGTGGGCTTCTTCCGGCGCAACCCCGGAATCGAGGTTGCCGCTCCAGTCGGTCACTGCCACTGAGAGCCGGGTGCCGCCTAGTCCGACGCGTCGTTCCTGCGCCGGCTGGGCTGCACGCGGGGCGGCTCGCCCGGCATCTTCGGATAGTCGGGCGGAAACGGCATCTCGCCCAGTCCGCGCACCTCGACATCCTCGCGCCAGAGGTCGAGCAGGGGCGTGATGTCGAATCTCGTCCGACCGAGGCTCGCCCAGGGATTGCCCCTCTCGGCCCTAACTGCGGGAGCCGAGACGAGCGTGAATTCGGCGGGGTCGACCTCGGCCAGCGCCTCCCAGGACACAGGCATGGATACAGGTGCGCCCGGGCGGGCGCGGACAGACCATGCGGACGCCATCGTCCGATCACGCGCCATCTGGTTGTAGTCGACGAATACCCGGGAGCCTCGCTCCTCCTTCCACCACGCCGTGGTGACCAGGTCCGGGAGGGCGCGCTCGAGGGCACGCCCCAGAGCGATCGCGGCATGCCGCACGTCGAGGAACTCCCAGCGTGGCTCGATGGCCACGAAGACGTGCAGCCCCCGGCCGCCACTCGTCTTGACGAAGGGCTCGGCACCCCACGCCTTCAGCATCTCCGCGAGCGTCTGTGCAGCCTCCACCGCGTCGCCGAAGTCGCGCCCGTCCTGCGGATCAAGATCGATGCGCAACTCATCCGGACGATCGACGTCCTCCCGCGTCACGGGCCATGGATGAAAGGTGACGGTGCCGAGGTTGGCAGCCCAGATGATCGTGGCGACGTTGGTCGGGCACACCTGCACGGCAGTGCGCCCGGACGGGAAGGTGATGCCGACATGTCCGACGAAGTCGGGCACGGACTTCGGAAGGTGCTTGTTGTAGAAGGACTCCTGCCGCTGTCCATCGATGATGACCCCGTCGGGAAAGCGCTGCAGGGTCGTGGGGCGGTCGCGAAGTGCCGCCAGGAGGTCCGGGCCCACGGCGAGGTAGTAGGCCACGAGATCCGCCTTGGTGATGACGCCTGCGGGATCCCGCCACATCGGTTTCTCGGGACTGGTGAGGCGGACGGCGACGCCGTCGGCATCGATCACCCGAGGGTCGCCGTGCTCACGGGCCATGCCGCAGGCTAGCGCGTTGCCGATAGGGTGCCGGCGTGTCCGTTACCGTGATCGTCTTCCTCCTGCTGGGGATCTTCCTCGTGCTCTTTGGCCTCGCCTTCGCCTTCTACGGCATGTCGAGTGAGAAGGCCTACTGGTTCCAGCGGGATCCCCAGGGCAACCCCTCGCGGGAGGCAACCCCCTTCCGCAAGGTCTACACGCACGCCTTCGCCATCGCGGTGAGTGATGAGCGAGCCCCCCTGCGCATCGCGGCCATCGGCGTGGTGCTCATCTACCTCGGCATCGCGAGCCTGATCGTCGCCGCCATCTTTGCCCTCGTGTGACATGAACGCTCTGCCGCAGCGGGCCGCCGCCTACCTGGCACGGCACTCTCGGCAAAAGCAGGTGGTCGACTTCGCCTCTGCTGTGGCGGCAGCGCAATCGCGTGAACGCATCAGCCTGTCGGCTGCCGCCGTCGCCTTCTGGGCCGCCATCGCCGTGACGCCGACGCTGATCGCCATCAGCATCATCTTCGGCCGCCTCGTCGACCCCGCCGTCCTTGACGACGCCGTGAAGACTCTTCGCAGCTCCGCGCCAGACTCCTTCGCGAGCCTCCTCGCCAACCAGTTGCAGACGGCATCGCAGGCATCCACCTCGACCGTGTCGTGGAGCCTGGCCCTCTCGCTCATCACCGTGCTCTGGGCGGTGTCCTCCGGCATCTACGCCTTCCTTCGGGCGGTGCGCGTGGCCTACGGCATGGATCCGCAGCACTACATCAATGCGCGCGCCATTGCCTTCGTAGGGGCGCTCCTGACCGTCCTGATCCTGGGGATCCTGCTGCTCGCGAGTGCCGCCGGCGCGGCCTGGGCCAGCTCCCTGAATGAGCCCTGGCGTGCCGTCGCGTTCTCCGTGGGGATAGTGGTGGGGCTCCTCATCGGCACCGGCCTGCTCGTGCTGACCTTCCGAACCGCCGGCGGCAAGCAGGGCCCCACCGTGCACTGGCCTGGCGCCGCGTTTGGCACGGTGGGCAGCCTCGCCGTCTTCATCGGCTTCGGCGTCTATCTGCGCTTCGCCACGTCCTACCAGGCGATGTACGGCGCCCTCGCAAGCAGCGTCATCCTCAGCCTCGTGCTCTACGTCGCGACGTACGTCATCCTCATCGGGGCTGTCGCCAACGCTCAGCTCGCCGGGATCGACACCGATCAGCCAGAGCGCTCCAACTCGAGCAACTCTCCGGCGTAGTCGGGCACGTAGCGATTGAGATCCCTGGGTGGCCGCTCATAGCCGTGTCCGTCCGGTCGCTCAGGGAGCACGAGAGGTGGCCTGGTCACCGACTCGTAGGGGATCGTGGAGAGAAGGTGATGGATCATGTTGATGCGGGCGCGCCTCTTGTCATCGGCCTCGACGTCAAACCAGGGCGCCTCAGTGGTGTCGGTATGCACCATCATCTCGTCCTTGGCCCGGGAGTAGTCCTCCCAGCGGGTGATGGACTCCAGGTCCATGGGCGAGAGCTTCCACTGGCGCATCGGGTCGTTGAGCCGTGATGCGAATCTCTTCTCCTGCTCGTGATTGCTCACGCTGAACCAGTACTTGCGCAGGTAGATGCCGTCCTCGATGAGCAAGCGCTCGAAGATCGGCGCCTGCCGCAGGAAGAGTCGATGCTCCTCGGCCGTGCAGAAGCCCATGACGCGCTCCACACCCGCACGGTTGTACCAGGAGCGATCGAAGAGCACGATCTCCCCCGCGGCGGGGAGGTGCTCCACGTAGCGCTGGAAGTACCCCTGCGTGGGCTCTCGCTGGGTGGGAGTGGGTAGCGCTGCGATGCGGGCCATGCGCGGGTTGAGGTACTCCGTGACGCGCTTGATGGTCGATCCCTTGCCTGCGGCATCACGGCCCTCGAAGACGACCACGACGCGAGCCCCGGTCGACTTGACCCACTCCTGCATGGTGACGAGCTCGCCCTGCAACTGATAAAGGGTTGACTCGTAGAACGCGCGAGGAAGCTTCTTGCTGCTCATGCCTCTATCCAAGCATCGTTCAGCCGGGAGCTAGGGCGACTCTGGCATGCCGGTGCGCGCTGATCTCAGCGCGGCATCGAAGACGCGATGAGCAGATAGGGCCTCGGCCGGGGTCGCCGTGCCGAAGCGGCCCTGGAGCTCACCTGCGCGCTCAGCGAGGTAGGACGCCCACATCTGCAGCAGGGCGTCTCCAAAGCCGAACTCGAAGATGGGTCCCGACACGACCGGCCACGCAGACACGAGGCCGGGCTGGACTTCCTCCCAGATCTGCTCGCCCTCGCGGACCGTGAAGCGGCGCAGAAGCGTGGGCTCGCGCGTGCTGAAGCGCACGCCACCGTCCATGCCGATGGCATCGAAGAACCATGTATTCGAATGCCCGGGAGCGATGCGCCGGGTCTCCCACAGCATGGTGAAGTCACGTCCCTCAGCAGGATGCGCCGTGCAGGTGAGAAGGGCGTTGTCCCAGGTGTCGCAGGGCACCGGTGATCCGTCCGGGCCGGGGCGCTCGCGCACCACGTCGTCGAGCCGGGCGTAGACCACCTCGGGCTGCCACTGCAGTCTCAGGGGCAGGTGTGCGACGTGAAGTCCCAGGTCGCCCATCACTCCGATCGCACCGCAGGTCTCGGACTTCCGCTTCCAGTTGATGGGCTTGGCCCGGTTCAGGTCCGATGAGTGCCAGAAGCCCGAACGCACGTCGAGGATGTCCCCCAGCGCCCCTGACGCGGCGTAGGCGTAGGCCCGCTGTGCTCCGGGGAAGAAGGGAAACTCGCTGGAGACGCGCACGAAGGCATCGGACGCGTCGACGGCACTGACAATCCGCTCAGCGGCAGCTGCATCGATGCCGAAGGGCTTCTCGCCGAGGAAGTCCCGCCCCGCCGCGGCCGCGGCGACGTAGATCTCCTCATGCAATTGATGCGGCACCGCGATGTAGAGGACGTCGATTCCATCGTCGTCCACCAGTGACCGCCAGTCGTCGGTCAAGCGCTCGACAGAGCCCACCCGCGTGAACCAGTCGCGGGCGGCAGGAGCGGGGTCTGCCACGGCCACCACGCGTGGCCGTGCGGGATGGTCGACGAGCAGATCCCAGCGTCCGCACACCGCGGCAAGCTCTCGGCCCATGAGCCCGCCGCCGATGATGCCGATGCGCACGTCGCTGGACGAGGTCATGACGCCTGGACGATCTCCAGCGCGCGCTGTGCATCGGCCCCGTCGTGCAACATCGCCATGAGCGCGCGGGTCATGCCGGCAGGGTTGCCGTGCTGGATGATGTTGCGGCCGTAGACGAGTCCCGCGGCGCCTTGGGCCAGGAGCGCCTCGGTGCGGGCGAAGATCTCCTCGTCCGACACTCGACCTCCGCCTCGGATGAGCACGGGAATTCCCGAAGCCGTCCGCACCACATCGCCATAGACGGAGGGGTCATCGGTGGGATCCGCCTTGATGACATCCGCTCCAAGCTCCACCGCCTGGCGCACGATCGGGATGATGAGGTCTACGTCCCCATTGACGGTGTAGGGGCCCGCATCCGTCTCCTTCATGACGAGCGGCTCGACCATGAGGGGCATGCCGTAGAGGTCGCACTGCTGGCGGAGCTCCATGACGTTGCGGATGCAGGCCTCCCGGACCTCGGGCCGGCCCGGCAGGTCGAGGAGATTGACCACGACGCACGCCGCATCCAGGCGGACAGCGGTGAGCACCGGATCGGGCGCGATCGCACTGAACATGTGGTCGGGGAGCACGCTGCCGTAGACGTTGGCGACATCGGTGCGCATCACCAGGGCCGGGCGATGCCTGCCTCCCTGGGACTGCAGCAGTCGCGCCTGGCCCGGGGTGAGCTGGATCGCATCGGGATCGGCCTGGACCAGCGCGGTCACGGCCGAGGGGAGGTCTTCGATGCCCGCGAGGAAGCTCCCCTGGCCGAAGAAACCATGATCGACGGCAATATCAAGGCAGCGCCCCGAATCGGGGTTGAAGAGCCTGCGCAGCCTGTACGCGGTGTCGGACATGACCCTCCCTGCAGGTCGTCAGTGGCGGTCCCCCGAAGACCCGGTCAGCCTATCGGGATCAGCGCGCGGGAGGGGCGTGCTGGGTGCCAGGATGTGGGCGTGACCGCGACGCCCGTGCTTCTGCCCGTGAACCAGTTCGACCACTTCTACCGTGGCGGGGATCGCATCGGTGCCTTGAGAGGCGGTCCGGGTGGGCCGCAGCGACCCGAGGAATGGATCGGCTCGACGACCACCCGCTTCGGACAGCAGACCCAGGGGCTCAGCGCCCTGCCCGGCGACGGCTACCTCCGCGATGCCGTCATCGCGGACCCCGCTGCCTGGCTCGGACCCGCCCATGTCGCTCGCTACGGCAGCGATGTCGAGGTCCTCGTCAAGTTCCTCGACCTCGGGCAGCGCCTGCCCGTGCACCTCCACCCGAATCGCGAGTTCGCGCGACGCCATCTCGGCCTGGCACACGGCAAGACCGAGGCGTGGTACGTCGTCGACGCGCCCCCCGGTGCGCGCGTCGGTGTCGGCTTCGCCGAGGCCATGCCGCTCGCCGATGTGGCGGCCATGGTGGCGGCGCACGACAGCGCGGGCCTCCTCGCATCGCTTCGGACACGCGAGGTGCGACCCGGCGATGCCATGCTCGTGCCGGCCGGGCTTCCCCACACGGTGCAGGAAGGTGTCTTCGTCCTCGAGCTCCAGGAGCCCACCGACCTGTCCATCCTGCTCGAATGGCAGGACTTCGCCGTGGACGGCGACCGCGACGGCCACCTCGACCTCGGCTTCGACGTCGCCCTGCAGGCGGTCGACACCTCGGCGGTGAGCGACACTGATCTCGATCGTCTCGTCGTACGACGTGAGGACATCGACAGGGCAGGCCTCACATCAGCGCTCCCCCGCGCCGCTGACGCCTACTTCCGCGCGCAGCACCTGGACACCAGTGCGGGGCCGGTGCCGGTCGATGCGGGCTTCGCCGTGATCGTGGTGCTCGATGGGGCAGGCTCCATCACCTCCGGGCATGGAGTGCATCCGGTCGCCAAGGGCGACGTCCTGCTCATGCCTTACGCCGCGGGTGACTGGACGGCCGACGGAGCCCTCGTCGCCGTGGCATGCCGTCCGCCGGCGCCCGATGCGCCCGAGGCGGCACGCTGACCATGTCCGACCTGCTCGTGGGCATCGACGTGGGGACCACCCGCGTCAAGGCGCTCGCGGTTTCCCTCGACGGTGGCGTCGTCGGCGAGGCAGAGGCGCCCACGCCCTGGCGCCACGAGGGCGCCTGCTCCGACATCGACTCCGACACGCTCGCAGTGCTGGCGATGACCGTGGCAGACGCGTGCCTCGACGATCCACGTGTGCCCTCGGGGTCGCGAGTTCGGGGCATCGGCGTCACCGGCATGGCGGAGGCGGGTGCACTCCTCGACGGCGCGGGTCGCCCGTGCGCCCCGACACTCGCCTGGCACGACCCTCGTGGGCTGGCAGAGCCCATCCGCGCGCGCGTATCTCGCGAGGAGTTCTGGAGAGCTTGCGGCGTGCGGCTCAACTCCAAGCCGTCCCTGGCCAAAGTCCTCTACCTGTACGAGGCCTACCCCGAGAGCCGCGATCGAGCAGTGCGCCACCTGGGCGTGGGCGACTGGGTCATCCACGCGATGGGCGGGGAGCAGGTGGCGGAGCGCTCCATCCTGTCGCGCTCCGGTCTCTACGACGTCCTCGCGGATGAGCCGTGGCAGCCTGCTACCGACCTCGTCGGGGATCTCACGGCACCGCGCATCATCTGGGCGGGCGAGCCCGCGGGGACCGTCGGCGCGCAGGCTCCTGAGCGACTGCGCGGTGCCACGCTCACGGCAGCCGGTCTCGACCACGAGTCCGCGGCCTTTGCGATGGGAGCCATGCGCTTGGGCGTGCTCACCGACTCCCTCGGGACGGCGGAGGCCCTCCTGCGACTCTTCGCACCGGTGGATCGCGACACGGTCGCGCGCTTGGTCGAGCGAGATGTGGGTATCGGATGGGGCGTGGTGCCGGGCTACCTCTGCACGGTCGGCGGACTGCTGACCGGACTCTCGCTCGAGCGCATGGCGGCCCTCTTGGGGCTCACAGACCGTGAGCGGCGTCGGGCGGTGTCGCTCGAGGCGCTGACCCTGGATCGCAGCTCGGTGCCCTTCCGCATCTCCGAGGCGAGCCACGAGGGACTCTCCCTGACAGGCGTGACCGAGGGGCTCTCCCCTGCGCTGGCATGGCGGGCGGCGGTCGATGACCTCACGTCGCTTTCGACCGACCTCATCGACTTCATCGATTCCGTGATCGGGCCCCGCACCGAGGCCATGGTCACCGGCGGCTGGTCGCACGACCCCACGGTCGCCCAAGCCAAGCGGCGCCAGCTCGGCGACTACGCGACCAGTTCGGTGGCCGAGGCTGCCGCCATGGGCGCGGCGTACTTCGGCGGGATCGCAGCCGGGTTGCTCGAGAGGCCCGGGCCCACGGAGTCGCCCGCGTGGGGCTAGCCCTTGGGGCGAAGCGTGCAGTCCGAGGCCAGGTCCCAGGACATGACCTGCTGGAGCCGGTCCAGGCAGTTGGTGAGCACGAGTGCGCCGCTGCGATCCAGCCGCGCTGAGATCGTGCGCCCGGATTTGTCGAAGCGACCCTCGCGAGCGGTGATGACGACGTTGTCGCCCATCACGCTCACGGACACCGGGATTCGGGAGTCGCGTTGACCACTCTGCCGCTCGAATCGCAGGTGCCCGACATAGCCCACCGCACGACCCGGGGCCTCGCGCAGGACCAGGTAGTAGCCAATGCGGTTATCCCGGAGAGAGTCCGAGACCCAGCGACCGGACAGGTCGGGAGCAGCCACCGCGGGGGGCGCGACCACGGACAGGAGGCCCACCGCACCGGCCGCGACCATGGCTCGTAGGAGGAGACGCATGGCCCCAGTGTGTGGCCGGGCAGCCCCCGGGGCCACCCGAGCAAAGCCGGGCCGCCCATCTGCGCCTGACCCCACTCGCTGTTACTCTCACGGCGAGCGAGGGAGGCTTCCATGGCCGCTGAGGATCAGGCACCGGCAGATGCGCTGCGCACTGTCTGGCAGGGCACCCCAGGCGCACTCGAGGAGCTCGACGCCGAGTGCAGCCCGACGAAGGCCTGCCGCAACATGAAGGACGTGACCTTCGACGCCTTTGCCGAGGACGGCGGGGATATCCGCGCGGCCTGGCGCAACACCCTCGAGCGCGAAGGCAAGCTCGGCACCGGCACGGTGGCCGACCTCGTCTTCGGCGAATCGAACTGAGTTCTCCGTGAGCAGCACGTTCGACTCCTTGACGGTCCCCGGTCTCACGGAGGATTTGCTCGCCCAGGGCTACATCGCCGATCGGGGGCTCGCCACATCGGTGCTGCTCGCACTCAAGCTCGGCAAGCCACTGCTCCTCGAAGGCGAGGTGGGGGTCGGCAAGACCGAACTCGCCAAGACACTCGCCACGATGCTGGGCCGCGATCTCATCCGACTCCAGTGCTACGAGGGCATCGACATCCACCATGCCGTCTACGAGTGGGACTACGCCCGGCAGATGCTGCACATTCGCTCGCTCAGCCAGTCGGGTGAGGTGGATGCCGAGGCTGACCTCTTCGGGCCTCGGTTCCTCCTCGAGCGTCCCCTCCTGCAGGCCGTGCGCGCGGGTGAGCGCAGCGTGCTCCTCATCGACGAGGTCGACCGCGCGGACGACGAGTTCGAGGCCTTCCTCCTGGAGCTCCTCGGGGATTTCCAGGTCACGATCCCCGAGATGGGCACCATTCGCGCCGAGGCCAGGCCCATCGTGATCCTGACGTCCAATAGGACCCGTGAGCTCCACGACGCCCTCAAGCGCCGGTGCCTCTACACCTGGATCGGCTTCCCTCCCGCCGAGCGAGAGGTGCAGATCGTGCGGACCCGCCTGCCTGAAGTAGGCGCCGCGCTCGCCGGGCAGGTCGTGGCCGCGGTCAATCGCCTCCGCGAGATGGACCTGGAGAAGCCTCCCGGCGTCGCCGAGACGATCGACTGGGCCGAGAGCCTGGACGCCCTCGGCGTCGACACGCTCACCGATGACGCCGCGCTCGACACGCTGGGTGCCGTCGTCAAGGATCGCGACGACCTGGAGTTCGCCTCGAAGAGCATCCAGGATGTCGTCACCTGACGTGCCCGGCACGGACGGGACGCCCGGAGGCGGATTCGACGCCCTCCTCGTCGAGTTCGGCCATGCCCTGCGATCCGCCGGGCTGCCGGTCGGCACGGACGACATCCTCACCTTCTGCGAGGGCACCTCACAGCTCGACGTCACCGACCTCATGGACGTCTACTGGTCGGGCCGCGCCACCCTGGTGCGGAGGCGCGAGCATGTCGCGATCTACAACCTCGTCTTCCGGATGTTCTTCCTCGACGTCGACCCGGTGCGCACGGACGAGCGCAAGAGGATGATGCGTGCCTCGGCCAACGCCGGAGCGACGCTGGAGATCCCCAATACCGAGCCTGGCCTGCCCGGTGAGATGAGCCCTGACGAGGCCAAGCTCGGCTACGTCGCGAGCACCTCCGAGGTCTACCGCCACAAGGCCTTCGCCGACTGCTCCGACGACGAGCTCCGCCAGTTGCGGCGCCTCATGGCACGCATGCGCGTCACTCCCCCGCGGCGACGTACCCACCGCACCACACGGGCTCGCCGCAGTGCCACGCTGGACATGCGGCGCATGGCTCGCGACACCATGCGCTCGATGGGCGAGCCTCGCGATCTCGCCTACAAGCAGCGCAAGCACAAGCTTCGGCCGCTCGTGTTCATCCTCGATGTGTCGGGGTCCATGGCCGACTACTCCCGCAACCTCCTGCAGTTCGCCTACTCCGCGAAGCGCGCCAACGCCAAGGTGGAGGTCTTCTGCTTCGGCACGCGCCTGTCGCGGATCACGCGAGCACTGGACCGTCGCGATCCCGACGCGGCGATGCGCCAGGCTGGTGAGGCCGTGCTGGACTGGGATGGCGGCACTCGCATCGGTGACTCGCTCAAGGAGTTCACGCGCAGTGCGCGACGCTCACGCCTCGGGCGGGGCGCGATCGTCGTCATCTGCTCCGACGGCCTCGACCGGGGGGATCCCCAGCAGCTCGAGGAGGCTATGGAGAGCCTCGGGCGCCTGGCCCACCGCGTCATCTGGGTGAATCCGCACAAGGGCGACGCGCCCGTCTACGTCCCGGCCTCCCTCGGGATGATCGTCGCCGACCCCTACATCGACGAGGTGCACTCAGGGCACAACCTCGCTAGCCTCGAGCGCCTGGCCGAGCGACTTCCGAAGGTGGGTTAGCCATGAGATACAGCGTGTCCTTGGAGACCGAGGGCGACCGCGAGGTCTCGCTCGACGAGGTTGTCGAGCTTGCCGATGCCGTCGCCGGCCTCGGCGGCATCGCCTCCGGGTTCGGCACCATGGGCTACGGCGCCCAGATCATCGTCGAGGCCGACAACTCCGATGCCGCCGTAGACCTCGCCCTCGTGCTCTTTGCCGAGGCCGTGGCCAAGACATCCCTCCCCCCATGGCCCGTGGCTCGCGCCGAGACGATCGCCGAGGACGAGGACTACGCCGACCTCGATGCTGAGGGCCAGCCCGCCAGCGGCGGCTTTGCCGACGCGCAGGGCCCCGAGTGATCCGTCTCGGCAGCCTCGCGGGCTACTCGTTTGAGGGCCCGCGCTCGCTGCCCGGCTGGACCCCGCCAGCCGTACCGGCGGTCTACGCCATCCTCGCGAAGTCCAATCCGGCACGGCCGCAGGAGTTCTCCGTCATCTACGTCGGGCACGCTGATGACCTCTCGCAGGAGGGCTTCCCCCTGCGCCACCCTCGGTCCCAAGCCTGGGTGAAGCGCGCAGACGGGAAGTTCAACCTCCACGCGTGCTGGCTTGAGGTGCCCGGGGGCACGCGTGCACATCGGGAGCAGATCGCGCGAGAGCTCATCGCGATCTACGACCCCAGCTGCAACCTCGAGAAGTTCGACCAGGCCTGGAAGGACGAGTGGATCGGGGAATACGAAACCCCCATGACCGATCCGCTGACCACGCGCCGCGATCTATCCCAGCCGTAGACCGGCTATCCCAGCCGTAGACCTTCAGTCCACCTGCAGGCCGACACCCTCGAGCAGGCGGGACCTGCGCGTGCCCATGGCCGGTCGCGCTACGCCCTCGGCCTCGTGCTCGTCATGCTGGAAGGTGGCACCCGCCACGATGCCCTCACCCATGCCGTAGAGCAGCGGAAGCGCTCCGGCGACGACCCGACCCGTGGTGTTGATGGACTTCAGCCCCGGTTCGATTGCTTCGGCATCGCGCTTGATCTGCCACACCAGGTCCGCGCACTCCTCGAGATCGGTTGCGACCGCCTTGAGCTGGCCCCCCACGATGTAGAGGTAGATCGCCAAACCCGCAATGAGTGCGGCGATGTCGATGACGGACCACCATGCGAGTGCGCTCATGACCGCACCTTCCCGAGGACGCGACCGAGGAAGAGGTGATGCTCGAGGCCCTCGGCGAGGACGAGCTCCACTCCGCCTGCGGTCGTGGTGATGAGTGCCGTGTCAGCGGTATTGGCCTGTGCCGCGACCAGCGTGGCCTTGATTGCAGCGACCCGCTTGCGGATCCTCGCCACGAGGAGCACGAGGATCGTGAGCAGGAGCGCCACAGCCACCACGACGACGATGCCGAGGATGTTGGCCATGGTCCAGAGTTGCTCGACCTGGGGATCCACGTCAGCCTCCCAGCCGGGTCCGGCCGCGCTTCAAGCCATCGATGATGGCCAGCGCGGATGCGATGGTCTCGTTGAGTCCGGCCAGGCCGGCGGTATTGATCTCGGCCTGCTTGAGCCCGTCGAGGATGCCACCCGCCTGATTACCGATGCGGTAGGCCAGGAGCAGGATCGGCACGACCAGCGCAACGACGACGAGCACGACCACGAGGCCGATGACGTAGCCGACGAGCCAGCCTTCATGTCCGGTGAAGTCCATGTGCTCTCCCTAGATCGATTCCGCGAAGGCCCGCACCGGGGCAAGGCTGGAGTTGACGGAGGCGACCACCGGGGTCACCGTCGAGGTCTGCTGGACGATGACCTTAACTCCACCGTCGAGTGCATCCAGCGTCTTCGCGACAGCCCGGAGATGGAAGATGACGCGCAGGAGTCCCAGCGCGGCCGCAGCAATGATGAGTGCGGCGAGAATGAGGGTCACGATCGCTTCTGCTGGCATGTGCCTCTCCTATCCGAGCAGCTTCGAGACGGGGCCGGCGTAGCGCACGGCGCCATTGGCGACTTCCTCAATGACCACGTCGGTCTCCGCGAGGAGTTCGGGCGTGTTGTGGAGTTCGCCGATGAGGGCTACTCCCCCCGCCAGCGTGTCGTCTGCCGCACCGCGGACGCTCTCCGTGGCGGCCAGGAGCCGATTGAGGAGCGCCACGAGCACGGGGACGACGACGATGAGGAGGATGATGTTTCCGATCCACCACAGGCTCATGTCCTACCTCCTTCTCAGCGGCTCGGAGCCGGGTTGTAGGGAAGGAAGAAGCGGCCGAAGACTCGCTTGACCGCTCGCATGAAGGCTGTGAGACCGATAGCGATGCCACTGGCGGCCTGAGGGCCACCCACCGCGTAGGGGTCCTGACCCTGGGCGAGGGCCTGCATGCGCACCTTCATCGACCCTGCTGTCTGGTCGATGAGGACTCCCGTGACGTCCTGCACGAGGCCGCGTCCGTACTGCGCGGCCGCACCCGAAATCTGCAGGTCCATGGAGATGTTGACCCTCGTGGATGCGCCGCCCATCGGCTGCAGCCCGACGTCCAGTTGGGTCGTGGCGTTGCCGCGCCCCTTCTTATCGGCGCCGGCGCCATCGAGCACGAGGGTCTTCTTGGCCTCGTTGCGGTCCTTGATCTTCAACTCACCGGAGAACTCGAGCTTGACCGGACCCGCTGAGATGACGACATCGCCCTGGTAGTGGTCGTCGTCGACCTTGTTGGTCAGGTTCGCACCCGGCACGCACGCCGCGACGAGCGGCACGTCGTCGAAGAACTCCCACACCTTGTCGACCGGCTGGTCGATGTCAAAGGACTGGGTGATGATCACGTCAGTCTCCCTTCACCGGGGGCGCGCCCGAGACGTCGAGCCCGGTCTGGATGGCCTCGTAGACGCGATTGGGCATGAGGGGCATGTCGACATTGCGCACGCCCGTGTGCTCGATCGCGTTCATGACCGCATTGACGAAGGCAGCCGGACCACCGACGGTGGCGCACTCCCCGATGCCCTTCGCCCCGATGGGGTGATGCGGGCACGGGGTGACCACCTCGTGCAGTTCGAAGCCGGGTGTCTCCCATGCCGTCGGCAGGAGGTAGTCCATGAAGTTGGACCCGATGCAGTTGCCCTCCTCGTCGAAGGTGATGTACTGCATGCTCGCCATGGCGTAGGCCTCGGTGAGGCCGCCCATGATCTGGCCCTCGACGATCATCGGGTTGATGCGCACCCCGCAGTCGTCAACGGCCACGAACTTCAAGACATCCCACACGCCGGTCTCGGGATCGACCTCCACCTTGCACACGTAGGCGGCGAAGGGCCACGTGAGGTTGGGCGGGTCGTAGTAGGCGTTGTTCTCGAGTCCGGGCTCCAGGCCATCGGGGACATTGCTGTACGCCGCCAGGGCGCAGTCCTGGATCGTGACACCCCGATCGTGGTTGCCACGGACGTAGAACCGCCCGAGCTCCCACTCGATGTCTTCCTCCGAGACCTCCAGCAGGTGCGCGGCGATCTTGCGGGCCTTGGCGCGGATCTTCCGCGAGACCATGGCCACGGCCGCACCCGCCACCGGCGTGGAGCGCGAGGCATAGGTCCCCATGCCGAAGGGTGCGGTATCCGTGTCGCCTTCCTCGACGACGATGTCCTCCGCGGGGATGCCGAGCTCATGGGCGACGATCTGCGCCCAGGTGGTCTCGTGACCCTGGCCCTGCGTCTTGGCACCCGTGCGCAGGATCGCCTTGCCGGTCATGTGCACCCGCAGCTCGGCGGAGTCGAACATCTTGAT
>CAZLNF010000023.1:0-3455 GCA_964560885.1 uncultured Actinomyces sp.
TTTGCGCGAGCCGCGCAGCATGGCGCCGAAGCGATCGTGTGCGCCACGCTGTCCTCGCGCATGTCGGCCACCTACGAGTCCGCTGAGCTGGCGGCCAAGGAGACCGACATCCCGGTCCACCTCGTCGACAGCCGCACCGTCGGCATGGGGCTCGGCTTCGCGGTCCTCGCCGGTGCCCGCAGGGCGCAGGAGGGTGCCACCGCCGATGCGGTGGCCTCGCTCGTCGAGCGTCGCGCCCGAGCCTCCACTTCGCTCTTCTACGTCGACACACTCGAGTACCTCCGCCGCGGGGGCCGCATCGGAGCCGCGCGCGCGGCTTTTGGGCAAGCGCTCCAGGTGAAGCCGATCCTGCAGATCCTCGATGGCGAGGTCATGCCCTTGGAGAAGGTGCGCACCACCGCCAAGGCCATTGCCCGCATCACCGAGCTCACCCTTGCCGCGACCCTGGGCCGCAGCGTGGAGATCGCCGTGCAGCACCTGGACGCCGCGGAGCGCGCACACGCGTTGGCGGCGTCTCTCGAGGAGGCGCTCCCGCACACGCGGATCGTCGTATGCCCGCTGGGCGCGGTCGTGGGTGCCCACACGGGCCCCGGCATCGTCGCCTCGGTGGTCTCGCCCCAGCTCGACTAGCGTCCACAGGTCAGCGGACCCCGCCTCGTCCACGGAGGCGCTCTGGATGAGGCCTGCGGTGGGTGAGCACTCCTAGCGTCGCCGGGTGATCTGGAGCCCGCGCACCCTGCGTGCCCTCGCCATGCTTCTCGGCGCACTACTCCTCGTGGTGGGCTACTGGTGGTGGCAGGGGCGCACTCGACCCGTGGTGACGCTGCCGGATCCCGTGCCCGCGGCGAGTGCAAGCGCTGCGACCGAGGCGCTGGGTGAGGTGACGGTGCACGTCCGCGGTCGCGTCGCGCGCCCGGGGGTGGTGACTCTGCCGGCGGGATCGCGCGTGGTCGATGCGATCGAAGCGGTCGGCGGGGTGCGCCCTGGAGCCTCCATTGGCGACCTCAACCTGGCGCGAGTCCTCGTCGACGGCGAGCAGGTCGCGGTGGGGGTGCGCGCGGCAGGTCAGGCCAGCTCCGGAAGCGGGCCGGCTGCGACGGACGCCACGGGCGATGCCTCGGCCACCCTGCTGGACATCAACACCGCGACCGCGATCGAGCTCGAGGCGCTTCCGGGGATCGGGCCGGTCCTCGCGCAGCGGATCGTGCAGTGGCGTGAGGACAACGGCACCTTCACCGATGTCGAGGTGCTCGGAGAGGTCACCGGCATCGGCGACGCGCTCATGGCCCAGCTCCGTCCGCTGGTGCGCGCCGGATGACGGGTCTCGTGCCGGGCGCGGTGGCAGCGTGGGTCCTCACTCTTGCGGGCACGGTGCTCCTGACCCGGGGGATTGACCCCGCCGTCGTCATCCGAATCGAGCTCGCCGCTGCGATCGCCGCCGCAGCCCTCCTTGTGATCGCGCTCATGCGACGGCGCTACGCGTGGGCCGCCCTGGGCGCGGTGATGACAGCCGCGCTGCTGTCATCGGCGTCGTACGCCGCCACCGTGACGGCAGGCCCCCTCGACTCCGTGGGCGAGAGGGTGACCGTGGACGCGACCGTGATCGGCGACATGCGGCTGCGCACGGGATTCGGCAGTCCCGCCTTGGACGTGCGTGCCCACGCCACGGGCACCACGAGCGCGGGAGGCAGCTGGGATCTCGGTGCACCCGTGCTTCTCCGGATGTCGCCCGAGGATGCCCCACCCATCGGTGCCCGAGTGCGCGTCACCGGCACGGTCCGCGAGGCAGATCCGATGCGCGGACTCGCGGCCCGCATCGACGCTGAGCGCGTGACCGTCATCGAGTCCCCGGGCATTCTCGGCGCCCTCGCCAATGCCGTCCGTGGCTCGCTACGGGCGTCGCTCGAGGGTGCACCGGTGCGCGCTGCCGCCCTTGTTGAGGGACTGGCTGTCGGTGAGGAGACGGCTCAGCCGCCGGAGCTCGCCGAGCAGATGCGGGTGGCGGGACTGTCGCACCTGACGGCGGTATCCGGCGGCAACACGTCCATCGTCGTGGGCGTGGTGCTGCTGGTCGCGACGCTCGTGGGGCTGGGGCTTGTCGGACGCGTTGTCGCTGCGGGCCTCGCACTCGGGGCCTTTGTCGTCATTGTCGGTCCGCAGCCCAGCGTGCTGCGTGCTTCGGTGATGGCCGTCGTCGCCCTGCTCACGATCATCACGGGCACTCGGCGCGCGGGGCTCCATGCATTGGCCTTCGCGGTCGTCGTCCTCATCGTGCTCTCTCCGTCGATGGCATCGTCGTGGGGCTTCGCTCTCTCGGTGGCGGCGACCGGCGGCCTCATCGTGCTCGCCGCGCCGATGGTGACGCGGTGGGGACAGGGTGGACGACTACGCCGCGCTGTAGTGGCCGCGCTCGCACTGACCATCGCTGCTCAGGTGGCGACATTGCCGCTCATCGCGGCTTTCGGCGATGGGCTCAGTCTCGTGGCCGTCCCGGCGAACCTCCTGGCGGCACCTGCCGTCGCTCCGGTCACCGTGCTCGGCCTGGGCGCGGCAGTCACGGGCACCTTCGCGCCACCGCTCGCAGGCGTCCTTGCGCGCTGTGCGGAGCCCTTCGCCGCGTGGATCGCCCTCGTCGCCGAATGGACCTCCGCATGGCCGGCCGCGACGCTCCCGTGGCCCGGGGGTCTGCCCGGCGCGGTGCTGGCCGGCCTGGTGGCCATCGGGCTCGTCCATGTCATTCGCCGCCATCGCGGGCGTCATGAGCGGACCGGTCGCCCGGGCACTGTCGTGCTCGGAGCCGTGGCCCTTGCGGCCATCGCGGTGCTTGCCCTTCGCCTGCCGGAGCGTGCCGGGTGGCCGCCGCCGGACTGGCTCGCGTTGGCATGCGATGTGGGCCAGGGCGACGCGGTGGTGCTGCGCGGGGACACCGGCGGTGCGGTGGTGATCGATGCCGGTCCCGATCCCCGCGCGATCGATCGATGCCTCGAGGACGCGGGCGTGGCACGCGTGGACCTGCTTGTCCTCACCCATCATCACGCCGATCACGTCGATGGCGTGCCCGGTGTCTTGGAGGGCAGGTCCCTGGCGGCCGTGCTCGTCTCCCCGCTGCGCGAGCCCCTCGAGCAGGCGGTCAAGGTCGAAGGGTGGCTTGCCGGGATCCCCACGACGTCGGCGCGCATGGGGCAGCGGCTCGAGGTCGATGGGATCACCCTGAGCGTCCTGTGGCCGCAGCGGATCATCCGCGGCCCCGAGTCGGCGCCCAACAACGCCAGCGTCGTGCTCCTCGCGGAGGTCCGCGGCGTACGCCTGCTGCTGCTCGGTGACGTCGAGATCGCCGCGCAGGTCGCCTTGCGCACCTCGCTCGCGGGGCCCGGCGTCGACATCGTCAAGGTGCCCCACCACGGCAGCCGCTTCCAGGACCCGGCGCTTGCCGCGTGGACGGCGGGGCGAGTCGC
>CAZLNF010000023.1:3555-16909 GCA_964560885.1 uncultured Actinomyces sp.
ACGGCAGCCGCTTCCAGGACCCGGCGCTTGCCGCGTGGACGGCGGGGCGAGTCGCCCTCGTGAGCGTGGGGGAGGGCAATCGCTACGGTCACCCCGCCCCGGAGACGCTGCGGGCATGGGAGTCCACCGGGGCCATCGTGGCCCGCACGGACCTCGCCGGTGACGTCGCGATCGTCGGGCCCCGGCTCGGCGTGGTCACCCGCCGCACCTCCGCCGGGTGAGCGCGACAGGGGCGGCCGAACTTTGGGTGGATAGTGCCCTCCCAGGGCGTTTTCTACCCAAAGTTCGAGGGCAAGGGGCCCGCGCGGAGTCAGGCCGGGCCACTCCGCGTGGCATGCTGGCCCGCGTGAGCCTGCCCATCACCCTCATCACGGGATCCGAGGAGGTGTTGGTCCGACAGGCTCTGGACGAGGCGCGGCGCGAAGCGCGCGAGCGCGATGGGGCCGATCCCGATCGACGCACCGTGTCGGCCGCGGATGACGAGGCGACACCCGCTCTCGCCGAGGCGCTAGGCCCGACGCTCTTCGACGAGCCGGCGCTCGTGATCGTGACCGACGCCGATCAGATCGATGACGCGCTGTGGGCCGTCATCAACTCAGCCCTGACCGATCCGCCCCCGGGAGTGTCCCTCGTCGTGGCGCACCCGGGAGGAGTGAAGGGGAAGAAGTACCTCACCGCGCTGCGCGCAGCGGGTGCGCAAGAGGTCTCCTGCGCCGCGATCAAGAAGGGCCGCCAGACAGAGGACTTCCTCGCGGCCGAGGTGCGACGCCGCGGACGCAAGGCCACGCCCGGAGCGATCCACGCGCTCTACGAGGCCATCGGCCACGACGTCGCACTCCTCCTCGGTGCCATAGCCCAGTTGTGCAGCGATGTGGAGAGCGGGCTGATCGACGAGGAGGCGGTCGCGCGCTACTTCGTCGGCGTCGCCGATGTGCAGGGCTACCGAGTATCGGATTCCGTGTGGGATCGGCGCCCGGTCGACGCACTGCGCGACCTGCGCTGGATGGCAGAGTCGTCGGGTCGCGCCGGAGTCGGGCCAGCGGTCACGGCCATGCTCGGCACCGGTCTCAGGTCGCTCGTGCGCGTCCAGGGACTGCCGCCCACCATGGGCGAGGCCGAGGCGATGCAGGAGACGGGCATTCGCTTCGACTGGCAATTGCGCAACGCCCGCAATCGCGCCAAGCGCTGGCGTGCGGACCGGCTCGCCGTGGCCGTCGTCGGCTTGGCGGACCTCGATGTGGCCGTCAAGGGCGGACTGCGCCAAGGGGAGTCACGTGACGTGGACCAGAAACTCCACGACATGGAGTCCTACGTCGTAGGCACGGCGTCGCGGTCGGACTCCTAGCCCGACTCGCAAACGACGAAGGCCCAGCTCCTAGGGAGCCGGGCCTTGCGATCGGATACGGGTCTAGAGAGCCTCGGCGCGCTTCGCGATGGAGGACTTGCGGTTGGCGGCCTGGTTGGCGTGGATAACGCCCTTGCTGGCCGCCTTGTCGAGCTGGCGGCACGCCTCGCGCGCAAGCTCCTGGGCCTTGGCTGCATCGCCGGCATCAGCGGCGTCGCGGAACTTGCGGATGTGGGTCTTGAGGGAGGACTTCACGGACTTATTGCGCAGCCGCGCCTTCTCATTGGTGCGGTTGCGCTTGATCTGCGACTTGATGTTCGCCACGGGTAAGCCTCTGCCTCTCGGATCATTCCGGTCCGCCTCCTTCGGCTGACCGACCCCCAAGGGTACCCGGGGCCGCTCCGGGACCCAAATCGCCCCTCATGCTGCCCCTCAGCACTGCGGGGCCGCCCGTGGAAGGATGCTGGGATGCCCGCCCCCCAGCCCGGCCGGACCGATCCGGCGGTGATCCGCAATTTCTGCATCATCGCCCACATCGACCACGGCAAGTCGACCCTCGCCGACCGGATGCTGCAGATCACGGGCGTGGTCGACGACCGGCAGATGCGGGCCCAGTACCTCGACCGGATGGACATCGAGCGCGAGCGCGGGATCACCATCAAGTCCCAGGCGGTGCGACTGCCCTATCGCGCCCTCGATGGCCGCGACTACGTCCTCAACCTCATCGATACCCCGGGGCACGTGGACTTCACCTACGAGGTGTCCCGCAGCCTTGCGGCGTGCGAGGGGGCGGTGCTCCTCGTCGATGCCGCGCAGGGCATCGAGGCGCAGACCCTCGCCAACCTCTACCTTGCGCTCGAGAACGATCTCCAGATCATCCCCGTCCTCAACAAGATCGACCTGCCCGCCGCCCAGCCGGAGAAGTACGCCGCGGAGCTCGCGCACATCATCGGCTGTTCACCCGATGACGTGTTCAAGGTGTCGGCGAAGACCGGCGAAGGCGTCGCCGAGCTCCTGGAGGAGGTCGTGCGCTCGGTGCCGGCTCCCATCGGCAATCCCGATGCGCCCGTGCGCGCGCTCATCTTCGACTCCGTCTACGACACCTACCGGGGTGTCGTCACCTACGTCCGCGTCATCGACGGTCATGTCTCGACACGCGAGCGCATCCAGATGATGTCGACGCGCGCGATCCACGAACTCCTCGAGCTTGGCGTGATCTCACCCGAGCCCGTGCCCGCACAGGGCCTCGGAGTGGGCGAGGTCGGCTACCTCATCACCGGGGTCAAGGACGTCCGCCAGTCCCGGGTCGGCGACACCGTCACCCTGGCGAACAAGGGTGCGGTCGAGGCGCTGGGCGGCTACCGCGATCCGAAGCCCATGGTCTTCTCGGGCCTGTACCCCATCGACGGCTCCGACTATCCCGCCCTGCGTGATGCACTCGACAAACTCAAGCTCAACGACGCCGCCCTCGTCTACGAGCCGGAGACGTCGGTGGCGCTGGGCTTCGGCTTCCGGTGCGGCTTCCTCGGGCTGCTGCACCTGGAGATCGTGCGCGAGCGCCTCGAGCGGGAATTCAACCTCGACCTCATCTCCACCGCCCCCAACGTCGTCTACCGAGTCATCAAGGATGACGGCACCGAGGTGACCGTCACCAACCCCTCGGAGTTCCCGACGGGCAAGGTGGCCGAGGTGTACGAGCCCGTCGTGCGCTCGACGATCCTTGCTCCCTCGGACTTCGTCGGCACGATCATGGAGCTGTGCCAGACCCGCCGGGGCGTGCTGCTCGGGATGGACTACCTCAGCCAGGATCGCGTGGAGTTGCGCTACACCCTGCCGCTCGCAGAAATCGTCTTCGACTTCTTCGACCAGCTGAAGTCTCGGACCAAGGGGTATGCCTCGCTGGACTACGAGCCCAGCGGAGAGCAGGCAGCGGACCTGGTCAAGGTCGACATCCTGCTGCACGGCGACACGGTCGATGCCTTCAGCGCGATCGTGCACAAGGACAAGGCCTATGCCTACGGGGTCGCGATGACGGCGAAACTGCGCGAGCTCATCCCGCGGCAGCAGTTCGAGGTGCCGATCCAGGCGGCGATCGGATCCCGCGTCATCGCCCGAGAGACGGTGCGCGCGATTCGCAAGGACGTCCTGGCCAAGTGCTACGGCGGTGACATCACCCGCAAGCGCAAGCTGCTGGAGAAGCAGAAGGAAGGCAAGAAGCGCATGAAGATGGTGGGGCGCGTCGAGGTGCCCCAGGAGGCCTTCATCGCCGCCCTGTCGACGGGCGAGGAGACCGCCGCCAAGAAGTGAGTCGCCAAGAAGTGAGCCTCAGCGATTGGTGATGCTGAAGACCACGACCGTCTCATTGCTGCTCGGGCCGGAGAAGATCGTCGCGACCTTGCCCTCCTTGGTGAGCGCCCACATGTTGGGCGTACCAAAGGGGATCGACGGATCCACGGACCAGCCCTTGTTGGCCTGGAGGTCCTTGACGTAGGCGTCTACGGCCGCCGACTGGTCGCCCTCGGCGTACATCTGGGCGCTGAGGCCCTCCGGCGTGGACCCTCCCGAGAGCAACTCGAATCCCGGGATGAGGGCGAGATCGGCGGGCCAGCCCTCGGGGAACTCGCCCGTGCCGATCTCGAAGCTGCCATCGCTCGTGTCGACGCGCACCTCGCCGTCCTCGCCCATGTCGACCGAGGCGCTTCCGCCCAGCGCGTCATTGACCATGTTTTCGGCTGTCTGCTGAGATCCGCAGGCGGCGAGAGAGACGAGAGCGACCGCTAAGGCAGCAGCGGCGAGGGCGCGACGCATCACTTCACGAACCGGATGCAGATCGGGTAGCGGTATTCGATGCCCTGGTTGTTCTTGACGGCCGCCATGATCATGAAGATAAGGCTGGCGATGGCGACGGCCAGCATGACGAAGATCCCGATGAGGATGAACGTCAGCACGAAGCCGATGAGGTAGCCGATCATCACCGTGATCTGGAAGTTGAGTGCCTCGGTGGATTCCTTCTTCACGAAGGCACTGCGAGGCCCGAAGACCAGCATGATGATGAGCGGTCCGATGAAGGACAGGAGGATGCCCGAGAGCTGGCCGAGCATCGCCCACAGGCGCGCGTCGGCATCCGACAGGGGCTGCTGGCCTGTCGGCGGAGTTGTCGGCGGGGGAGGGGGAGGGGTGGACATGGTGCCTCCTAGGCGTGAAGTCAAGACTTCCTGGTCACAGGGTACGCCGCCCGGGCCGTGGAAGGCCGGTCATGCGGAGCACAATGACCGAGTGCTGTCGCGCCCCCTCGGCTTCTACGTCCATGTGCCCTTCTGCGCCTCGCGCTGTGGCTACTGCGACTTCAACACCTACACCGCCGAGGAGTTGGGCGGTGGGGTGAGCCGATCGACGTATGCCGGGACGGTCATCGAGGAGATTCGATGGGCAAGGGGGCAGGTCCCGGACGACCGGCCCGTCTCCACCGTCTTCGTGGGAGGCGGCACCCCCACTCTGCTGGGCGCAGGCGACCTCGTGCGCATCCTCGCGGTGATTCGCGCCGAGTTCGGCCTGGAGCCCGATGCGGAGGTGACGACGGAGGCCAATCCTGACTCGGTCTCGCCCGCGATGCTCGAGGAGTTGCTCGCGGGCGGCTTCACGCGCGTGTCCTTCGGTGTGCAGAGCCTGGCGCCGCACGTCCTGGCGACACTTGAGCGCACTCACACGCCGGGCCGCGCACTGGAGGTGATTGCCGAGGCTCGCGCGGCAGGTTTTGATCGCGTGAGTGCCGACCTCATCTACGCCACTCCGGGGGAGACCGACGACGACCTCCGGGATTCCGTGCGCGCCGTGCTCGACGCCGGTGTCGATCATGTGTCGGCGTACTCCCTCATCGTGGAAGAGGGCACGCGGCTCGCGGCTCGCGTGCGTCGAGGTGAGCTCCCGGCCCCCGACGATGACGTGGCAGCTGAGCGGTATCGGCTCATCGACTCCATGGCGAGTGGCGCCGGCCTGGAGTGGTACGAGGTGTCCAACTGGGCGCGGCCCGGCTCGGAATGCCAGCACAACCTGGGCTATTGGAGCGACTCCGACTGGTGGGGTGCGGGGCCTGGGGCCCACGGCCACCTCGATGGGCGGCGCTGGTGGAATCTCAAGCATCCGACGGCATATGCACGTGCGGTCGCCGAGGGAGTCGCGCCGGTCGCCGGCGAGGAGTGGGTCGATGAGACCGGCCGCGAGCTCGAGCGCGTCATGCTGGGCCTGCGCACGCGCGGCGGAATCGAACGCGTGGGCCTCCCTGAGGTCGCGGTGCAGGCGCTCGAGGAGGAAGGGCTCATTGACGCATCCGACTCGCGCGTGAGACTGACGGCTGAGGGCCGGCTGCTCGCTGATGCGGTCGTGCGACGTCTCACGCCGTGATGGTCAGGGCCGCAGGGGGCGGCCTTCGGCATCGGTCTTGATGCCGCTGCCGCCGAGGATGAGGATGCCCTCGATGATCCCCCAGAGGCCACCGATCCCGCAGGTCGCGATCGTGACGAGGATCTGCAAGACGCCGATGCTGGTGTAGCCGAGATAGAAGCGGTGTACGCCGAGGCCACCGAGGAAGATCCCGAGCAGGCCCGCGGTGAGTCGCGACTTGGCGAGCGGGTCGGCGTACACGGGATAGACGGCGTAGCCCGACAGGGGCGGCATTGCCGCTCCGCCCGGCCAGTCGGGGGGCGGGGAGTAGCCGGCAGGGGGCGGCCCGGGGTACGCCGGGCCGGTGGGCGCGGGCCCGGTGAGCGGGGGGCCGCTGGGCGGCGGGAACTCAGGCTCGCCGGACGTGGGCTGCGTCACGGTCCCTCCTTCGACGGGCCCCATGATGCCCGAGGGCGTAGCATTGGCACTCAAGCGCCGGGAGTGCCAATTCCGTGGCGCACTGCCCAAGGGAGGTGGCGATGCTCGAGGACAGGCGGCTCGCCGTGCTCCGGGCCATCGTCGAGGACTACGTCTCGACGCGCGAGCCCGTGGGCAGCAAGGCCTTGGTCGAGCGCCACGCCCTCGGTGTCTCCTCGGCGACCATCCGCAATGACATGGCCGTGCTCGAGGACGAGGGCTACATCGCTCAGCCCCACACGAGCGCGGGCCGCATCCCCACGGACCTCGGCTACCGCGCGTTCGTCGATCGGCTGTCGGGTGTGAAGCCGCTCTCCTCAGCGGAGCGTCGTGCGATCTCGGACTTCCTCGCAGGGGCCGTCGACCTCGACGACGTCGTGGCGCGCAGCGTGCGTCTGCTCGCCCAGCTCACCCGCCAGGTGGCTCTGGTGCAGTATCCCTCGCTGGTGCAGTCGACGGTGCTCCACGTCGAGCTCGTGCGCCTCAGTGAGACACGACTTCTGCTCGTGCTCATCGCCGACACGGGTCGCGTCGAGCAGCGCACGGTCGACCTGCCTGCGGCGATGTCCGCAGACGAAGTCAGCGCGCTGCGCTCCCGGCTCGTTTCGATGGTCATCGGGCAGCGCTGCTCTGGGCTCGGTGAACACCTGGAGCCGCTTGTGGCGGCGGCCGAGCCGGCGGTGCGGCCCGCTGTCGCGACCGTGGTGGCGAGTCTCATCGACGCGACGGCCGACACCGTGGAGCAGCGGGTGATGCTCGGAGGCACCGCCAACCTTGCGCGCTACCGCGACTCCTTTGCCATCAGCCTGGAGCCCGTGCTCGAAGCGCTGGAGGAGCAGGTCGTGCTGCTACGTCTACTCGGCGAGGTCTCCGGTGACATGACGGTCCGCATCGGCCACGAGAATCCTGTGGAGGATCTGCAGGGCACCAGCCTCGTCGCGACCGGTTATGGTCGCGGCGACTCGGTGGTCGCGGGTGTGGGAGTGGTTGGCCCGACACACATGGACTACCCCGGCACCATTGCCTCAGTCCGCGCGGTGGCCCAGTACCTCAGCCGCATCCTGGACGAAAACTAGCGACGAGAGCAGACGAGACCCGACGACGTGGCCACCGACTACTACGCCCTCCTGGGCGTCTCGCGCGAAGCGAGCCCTGATGAGATCAAGCGCGCCTATCGGCAGTTGGCACGCGAGCTCCATCCCGATGTCAATCCCGACCCCGCGAGCGTCGACCGCTTCAAGGAGGTCACGGCCGCCTACGAGGTGCTGAGCGATCCCGAGAAGCGCCAGATGTACGACCTCGGCGGCGACCCCTTGCGTGCCGGCGGCGGTGGCTTCGGCCCCACCTTCGACTTCGGCGACATCATGGATGCCTTCTTCGGCGGCGGCCAGCGGCGCGGCCCTCGTCCGCGCATGCGGCGCGGACAGGATGCGCTCATCCGGCTCCAGGTCGACCTCGCCGAGGCCATGGCCGGTGCCACCCGAGAGGTGCAGGTCGACACAGCCGTCCGCTGCGAGGCCTGCGAGGGCGCGGGCACCGCACCCGACACCCAGCCGACCACCTGCCCGATGTGCAAGGGGCACGGCGAGATCCAGAACGTCCAGCGATCCTTCCTGGGCCAGGTCATGACATCGCGACCCTGTCCGCAGTGCCAGGGCTTCGGCACGACCATTCCCCACCCCTGCGTGGAGTGCGCTGGCGATGGACGCGTGCGCACGCGCACGACCCTCGGCGTGCGCATCCCACCCGGTGTCGACACCGGCACGCGCATCCAGCTCGCCGGCCAGGGCGAAGTCGGACCCGGAGGGGGCGAGGCGGGTGATCTCTACGTCGAGATCGTGCAGACGGCCCATCCCATCTTCGAGCGGCGCGGCGATGACCTCGTCTGCACGGTCGAGGTGCCGATGACCGCTGCAGCCCTGGGCACGGGTATCGAGTTGGAGACCCTTGACGGGGTCGAGCAGGTCGACGTGCAGCCCGGCACGCAACCCGGATCCGTCCTCACTCTCCGCGGTCGCGGCGTGCCCCACCTGCGAGGCTCGGGGCGGGGAGACCTGCACATCCAACTCGACGTGCGCACCCCCACGCGCCTGGATGCCGAGCAAGAGGGCTACCTCCGCAGCCTCTCCCGCGCCCGTGGTGAGGAAGGCGTCACCCTGCGTGCCGCCGAGCAGGCCGAGGAGGACTCCGGCGGCTTCTTTTCGCGTCTGCGCGGCGCCTTCAGCGGACGCTAGGGCATGGCAGCGCCGGTCTTCTTCATTGATCCCGGGATCGAGCCCGGTCCTGACGGCCTGATCCACGTCACCGGTGAGGAGGCGCGCCACGCTGCTCAGGTGGTGCGGCTGCGGCCGGGGGAGCGGGTCGACCTGGTGGATGGGGCGGGCCGTCGACTGGAAGGCACGGTGAGCGAGGCCTCACGCGATCGCCTCGATGTCCACGTCACTCACGTCGTGCACGAGGCTGAGCCCACTCCGCGCGTCATCGTGATCCAGGCCCTCGCCAAGGGAGACCGCGGCGAGCAGGCGGTCGCGGCGATGACCGAGGTGGGCGTCGACGTCATCGTGCCCTGGTCCGCTGCGCACTGTGTCACGCGCTGGACGGGTGAGCGCGCATTGCGCGGCGTGGAGAAGTGGCGCACCACCGCGCGCGCTTCAGCGAAGCAAGCCCGGCGCTCCCGCGTGCCCGACGTACTCCCTCTCCACGCCACCGGCGATCTCGATGCCGTCATCGAGGGTGCTGCCCTTGTCCTCTGCCTCGACGAGTCCGCACCGCAGCCGCTGGCGACCATGGAGATCCCGGATCTCGGCGACATCGTCCTCGTGGTCGGCCCCGAGGGGGGTCTCTCCGATGCCGAGCGCGAGCAGCTGGGGCAAGCGGGGGCTCGGCTCGCGCGCCTGGGGCCCAGCGTGCTGCGCACGTCGACGGCCGGACCCGTGGGCGCGGCCGTCGTCCTCTCGCGCACTCCGCGCTGGGGAGCCGCCACATGACCTCGGTCCCGCGTGCCAGGATGACCGCGTGAGCGATTGCCTCTTCTGCCGCATCTCCGCCGGAGACATCCCGGCGGACGTCGTCGCGCGCAGTGAGGGTGCCATCGCCTTCCGTGACATCCAGCCGCAGGCTCCCGTGCACGTCCTGGTCATCCCGACCGAGCACTTCGACGATGTGCCCTCGGTCGCGGAGTCCGACCCCGCACTCGCTGCCGAGATGCTCGCCCTTGCGGCCCAGGTCGCCCGCCAGGAGGGTGTCTCCGGCTCGGGTCATCGCCTCGTGGCCAATACCGGCCTCGAGGGCGGTCAGTCCGTGGGCCATGCCCACCTCCACGTGCTGGGCGGTCGCCCGCTCGGCTGGCCTCCCGGCTGACGGTAGGATCAGCCCCACATGAGCACCTCCTCACAGGCCACCATCACCGTCCCGGCGTCCCAGCCGATGGTCGCCTTGCTGGGCCCGGGAGACGAGCTCCTGCGCGTCGTGGAAGCGGCATTTCCCGACGCCGACATCCACGTCCGCGGCAACGAGGTCCGCGTGACGGGCTCTGCTGAAGACGTGGGGCTCGTGGAGATCCTCGTCGCCGAGATGCTCGCCGTGCTCCGCACGGGCCAGGGCCTCACCGCAGAGTCGGTGGAGCGCAGCATCGCACTACTGCGTGCGGGCACACGACCCGCTGAGGTGCTCTCGACCAACATCTTGAGCTCGCGCGGTCGCACGATCCGCGCCAAGTCGCTCAACCAGAAGCGCTACGTCGAAGCCATCGACACCCACACCGTGACCTTCGGCATCGGACCCGCCGGCACGGGCAAGACCTATCTCGCGGTGGCCAAGGCCGTGCAGGCGCTGCAAGCGAAGAAGGTCACGCGGATCATCCTCACCCGCCCTGCCGTCGAGGCCGGTGAGCGACTGGGCTTCCTCCCCGGCACCCTGTCGGAGAAGATCGACCCCTACCTGCGCCCGCTCTACGACGCGCTTCACGACATGGTGGACCCCGACTCGATCCCGCGCCTCATCACCGGGGGGACCATCGAGATCGCGCCGCTCGCCTACATGCGCGGACGCACCCTCAACGATGCGTTCATCATCTTGGACGAGGCACAGAACACTACGGCCGAGCAGATGAAGATGTTCCTTACGCGACTGGGCTTCGGCTCGACGATGGTCGTCACAGGCGATGTCACCCAGGTTGACCTGCCGTCATCGACCACCTCAGGGCTCATGGTCGTCCAGGAGATCCTCGGGGGCATCAACGACGTGGCCTTCTGCACCCTGACCTCGGCAGACGTCGTGCGCCACCGACTCGTCGGGGAGATCGTCGAGGCCTACGGTCGCTACGACGCCACCGTGGGCCTGCGGCCCGCCGCACCGCATCGCGGCCCGCGCAGGGCGTGAGCCATGGCCATTGATATCGAGGACGCCTCGGGCGTGAGTTGGGTCGACACCGCACTCCTCACGCGCCAGGCTGCCTACTTGCTCGACCGGCTCCATCTCGACCCTGACGCCGACCTGTCCATCCTCCTCGTCGATGAGGACGAGATGGCGCGACTGCACGTCGAATGGATGGATGAGCCCGGCCCCACCGATGTGCTCTCCTTCCCCATGGACGACCTGCGCGCGGGCGACCCCGCCGGACCACGGGTCGAGGGCATCCTGGGCGACATCGTGCTGTGTCCCACCGTCGCGGCGCGTCAGGGTGAAGCGGCAGGCCATGCCGCGGAGACCGAGCTCGCGCTCCTGCTCACCCACGGAGTCCTCCACCTGCTCGGCCACGATCATGCCGAGCCCGATGAGCATGAGCGGATGTTCGCCCTCCAGGCGGAGTTGCTCGACGGCTGGCTGGCGGTGCCGCGATGAGCACCGACCTCGTGCTCGTGATCATCGCTGTCGTCCTGGTCGTCGTGGCAGCCCTGCTCGTCATGGCAGAGACCGCCATCGGGCGCGTATCCCGCGGCCGAGTGGAGGACCTGCAGCGTGACGGCGTGCGCGGCAGCGCACGACTCCTCGATGTCGTCGCCGATCGTCCGCGCTACGTCAATGTCCTGCTCTTCCTTTCGACGATCGCCTCCGTCACCGCCATCGCGCTCGTTTCCTACGTCGGTATTGCCGGCCTTCAGGAAGCCCGCGGCTGGCCCGTCTGGCTCGCACTGCTCGTCGTCGTCGCGCTCATGGTCGTGGTCAACTACGTGGTCCTTGGGGTTGCCGCGCGCACCCTGGGACGCCAGCACGCCGACCGGATTGCACTGCGCTCTGCAGGCGTGGCGAGCCTGCTCGCCGGCATCCTCGGGCCTTTCGCGACATTGCTGATCATCCTGGGCAATGCCCTGACGCCTGGCCGTGGCTATCGCGAGGGGCCCTTCGCCACTCAGGCCGAGCTCCGCGAGCTCGTCGACATCGCAGAGGCCGAGGACCTCATCGAGGACGACGAGCGCCAAATGATCCATTCAGTATTCGAGCTTGGCGACACCTTTGCGCGCGAAGTCATGGTGCCGCGCACGGAGATGATCTACATCGAGCGCCACAAGACCCTGCGTCAGGCACTATCGCTGGGCCTTCGATCGGGCTTCTCACGGATCCCTGTCATCGGCGAGAACTCCGACGATGTCATCGGGATCGTCTTTCTCAAGGACGTCGTGCGCCGTGTCTTCGACCGTCGTGACGCCGAGCAGACCGAGACAGTGGAGTCGCTCATGCGACCTGCCTTCATGGTCCCCGACAGCAAGCAGGTCGATGAGTTGCTCAAGGATATGCAGGCGGCCCGCACCCATATGGCGATCGTGGTCGATGAGTACGGCGGGACTGCGGGCATCGTGACGATCGAGGATGTGCTCGAGGAGATCGTGGGCGAGATCGACGACGAGTACGACACCGCCGCTCCCGAGGTGGCAAGGCTCGAAGATGGCGCGGTCAGAGTGAGCGCGCGCATGCACGTCGACGATTTCGCTGACCTCATCGACGTCGATGTCGAGTCCGAGGACGAGGGGGTCGACACCGTGCTGGGCCTCATGGGCAAGCGCCTCGGGCGCGTGCCCATCCCAGGGGCTTCGATCGATGTCGATGGTTGGCGCCTCACGGCCGAGCAGGGGATGGGGCGACGCAATCGCATCGGCAGCGTCCTCGCCGTGCGCGTCGAGGAATCCGAGGGCGAGCCGGGATCGGGTGGCGCGGGCATGGAGGCCGGCGATGACGACTGAGCCCCTGTCCGAGGAGGACGCCAAACTTCTCACCCTCGCTCGCGGTGCGCGCGGACGCGTCGGCGCGGCCCGCGGGGCCGCCGTGCGCGACGAGACAGGGCGCACCTACGCCGCGGCGGATGTCACGCTGCCCTCGCTCTCGCTCAGTGCACTCCAGCTCGCCGTAGCCCAGGCGGTCGCCGCGGGCGCGCGAGGTGCGGAGGCTGCGGTCGTGATCGGCGCGGACCCCGCTGACGACGAAGGCCGCCGCGCACTCGCTGATCTCGGTGGCGCTGAAGTGATCGTGCACCTGTGCGCTCCGGACGGCAGCGTGGTGTCGACTCTGGCCGCCGGCACGTGAGCGTCACGGTCGCGACCGCATCCGAGCGTCGCGTGGCCGCCGCTGCGGTGCTGGGATCTGCCGCACTCTTCGGCACGTCGGGCACGGCGCGGGTGCTGCTCCAGCCGGGCGCACCAGCCGCGGGTGCCGCTGCCGCTCGACTCATCGTGGGCGCCGCTGGCCTGGTCGCCTGGGCGTCGCGCACGCCGGAGGGACGCGAGGCGCTGCTGCGCCTCTGGCGGCGGCCCATCATCTGGGCCATGGGCGTCACCGTCGCGGCGTACCAGGTCTTCTTCTTCCTCTCCATGAGTCGCACGGGCGTGGCGGTGGGCACGCTGGCGAGCCTCGCGCTCACTCCCTTCATGGCGGGCATCCTCGGCTGGGTCATGCGCGAGGGGGCGCCGGGATACGTCTGGCTTGCCTCGACGATTCTCGCCATCGTGGGCGTCACGCTGCTCACGATCGGTGCGGGAGAAGGTCGCGATGTGCTCGGCATCGTCTTCGGCCTGCTTGCGGGAGCGTCGTACGCCTTCTACACCGTCTTCGGCGTGCGCTTCGCACGTGCGGGTGAGCAGCCGACCCATGTCCTCGCGGCGTCTTTCGCGGTCTCCGGCGTACTCCTCATCCCGGTGTTCATCATGTCCGGCACGTGGT
>CAZLNF010000024.1:0-16774 GCA_964560885.1 uncultured Actinomyces sp.
AGTCGATGATGGCGCCCGCGACTGCCGTGCCGTGGCCACCGATGTACTTCGTCGCGGAGTGCACCACGATGTCGGCGCCCCACTCGATCGGACGAATGAGGTAGGGCGTGGCCACGGTGTTGTCGATGATGAGCGGCACGCCGATCTCATGTGCGAGGGCTGACACCGACTGGATATCGAGGATGTCGTTCTTCGGATTCGCGATCGACTCGCCATAGAACGCCTTGGTGTTGGGCTTGACAGCCGCCCGCCAGGACTCGATGTCGTCCGGATTCTCGACGAAACTCACCTGGATGCCCAGCTTGGGCAGCGTGTAGTGGAAGAGGTTGTACGTCCCGCCGTACAGGCTGGGGCTGGAGACGATGTGATCGCCCGCCTCCGCGACGTTGAGGATCGCAAGCGTCTCTGCCGCCTGCCCGCTCGAGACCAGCAGCGCGCCGACCCCGCCCTCCAGGGATGCCAGGCGCTCCTCGACAGCAGCCTGGGTGGGGTTCATGATGCGGGTGTAGATGTTGCCGAGTTCCTTCAAGGCGAAGAGATTCGCCGCGTGGTTGGTGTCGTTGAAGGTGTACGACGTCGTCTGGTAGATCGGCAGCGCACGGGCATTGGTGGTGGCATCGGGTGCCTGCCCGGCGTGGATCTGACGGGTCTCGAAGGACCAGCCGTTACTCATGGTTATCTCCTACGTGTCGATCGGAAAGGGTGTCGTTCGCGCATCCGGACGGTGCCGGATGGTGAGGGTGCCTGCCTTGCTGACGACGAAGACGTCAGAAACGGGGCATTCGACAACAGCACATAGCAACCTCCGAGCCATCCGGGGCCTTGCCCTGTGCAAGACCCGCGCTTGCCTGCTAAGCAGGCCCGGTCATCACCCGGGGCACCCCACCGCGGTCGGAGGGTTGCCGGCCAGCAAGCCGGGGCTTTTCGCTGGCGCTCATGACCTGCCGAAAGGCTACACAACCCACCGGGAGCCTTCAACCCGACCATGTGCCGCGGGCGCGATAGCCCGTCAGGGGTGGCTTCGCCGCCCCGCCGGGCCCTCCCGCTCAGGCCGACCGGCGGCACTCCTCACGCGTCAGCCCCGCTAGGCCCTCCCGCCAGGTGGCCGGGTGCAGGCCAGAGGCGAGGCTTCGATCGATGAGATCAGCCAGGGTGTACGTCGGCTCCGCGGCCAGCGCCCGCGCCGTAGCGGCAGCCGCGCGCGTGCCGTCGCCCGACTGCCATCGGAGGATGGCGAGGAGGGTGGCGGGGGGAGCCACGTAGTCATCCGGCGCCGCGCGGACCACCTCAGCGAGGCGGTCCGCCGCCACGGCCCAGCCCCGAGCCGAGTCCTGCATGAGCTCCCACAGCACGGTGTCGCGCACGGCAGTGTCGCGCAGCGCGAGCAGGATGTCGGCCACGAGCCCCGCCGTCAGGCTGCTCCGCCCAAGGTGGGCGCGCACGTCACTGATGAGGCGGTCACGATCGGGGGCGAGGACCGCACGAGCCCCCGCGGCAGCGAGGGCATGCGTCACCCCCTCGAGGGCGACGGCATCCGGGGCGATGTCACCGACGTACTCCTCTCGGCTTGGCCGCCACGTGCCGAGCCCCCAGCGACGCGCCGTGGCCGACACCTCCGCCACGGTGATCACCTGCTCCCTGGCGACCTGGGCGCCGTGCTCCCCCGCCTCGGACCACGCGACGTCGCCGCCATCGAGTCGAGCCAGCAGGACCTCTCCCGTGGGGACCCCGGTGGTGGTGAGGGCCTGCAATCCGCGCAGCCACGGAGTCGGATCCGACGTGCCGGGCGGCGCGAAGACCACGAGGTGGATGGCGGTGGGACGTGAACCCGCCAGGCCGAACTGGCGTAGGGACGGAAGGGCGACCTCTCCATCCTGCTCCCAGCGCATGATCAGCAGGACGCGATCGTCACGATCGACGACGATCGCGCACGCCGACCCATGCGGCCAGTAGCCGAGCATGAGCGGTGGAGCGAGGACGATGTCAGCAGCGGTGCGCAACGGCGCATGGGAAAGGACCATGCCCACACCCTGGGTATCCCGGCAGCCGCCGGGAAGGGGTGCGTGGCGCCCTGTGGATGGATGACGCCCTGTGGACGGAGGACCCTCAGCGGGTGATGCGCACGACTTCGCAGGACCACGATCCGCGAGGCGAGGGCACCTCGAGACGATCGCCGACGGCTGCGCCAAGGAGTGCCGAGCCAAGAGGCGAATCCCACGAGATTCGCTCGTCGTCGATCGTGGCTTCCTCCGGGTGCACGGGCCGCACGCGGACCTTGTCGCCGGAAGCGTCGCGGATCTCCACGAGGGCGCCGGGCGCCACACGAGCGCGCTTGCCCGTGGGGGGCGTGGGGAGCTCGACGGACGCGGCGATCACAGCCTGGAGCCGCTCGATCTCCGCGAGCGCACGCTCGAACTCCGCCACATCACGCTCATCACGCTCCGGACCGATGAGGTGGGGGCGGAGGGGATCGAGGACGTCGGTGCGCAAGCGCTCCATGCGCTCCTCGAGGGCCCGGCGTCCGACCTCGGTCAGCGCGGGGGTGACGCGAGCGGTCAGGCGGGGGTCGTCAGCAAGGTGAGTAGGCATAATTCCTCCGGGCGAGCGGACTCGCGACCGAAGGTCTCCCGCCGCCGGTCTGTTGAGACCGACCCATGGGCCCGGGGGCCGCGGCGGCCCCGTGATGACGAACCCACGGCGAGGGGGTACTCCCCTTCTGTGCCCGTGAGTCTAGGGGTGCTCGATCGCGTACGCATCCGGAGGTGGGGATTCCCAGACGGGGCGCTTCGCCACGATCCCGTCCCCGGAGCTCTGCCCCCGCAGGCGGCGGCCCAGCCAGGGCCCGAAGTGGCGGCCCACCCATGCCGCGTGCCCGCCGGCTCGACGCAGGGGTGCCGCAGGCGGTGGGGCCGGCAAGGGGGTCCGCCAAGCACTATCGCCGAGCCCCAGGGTCGCCAGGGCTGCTCGGGCGGCGAGCTCGTGGCCGGCGGGCGACAGGTGCAGGCGATCCTCATCCCAGTACCTGTCGTCGTCGAAGACAGCACAGCCCCAGAAGTCCACGACTCGACAGTCGTAGTGCTCCGCAATTGCTCGCGTCGCGGCATTCGACGCAGCGATGCGTCGCGAGACCGATCCCATGACACTCGACCGACGTGAAGGGTCCCCGAAGGCAACGAGCACGACGTCCGCACCGGTGCCACGCAGGGCGCGCACTGCATTCTCGAGATCGGTCGCGGAAGCATGCATGTCGTAGTTGCGTCGCAGTGCGTCGTTGACTCCTGCCGCGAGAGTGACCAGGTCAGGCTTGAGATCGCACGCCAGGGGCACCTGCTCCGTGACGACCTGGCTCATGAGCTTGCCGCGCACCGCGAGGTTGGCGTACTGGAATCCGGGTGAGGAGAGGGCAAGGGTCGCGGCGACACGATCAGCCCACCCCACATGTCGGCCGTCTGACCCCGTGACATCCATGAGGCCCTCGGTGAAACTGTCACCCAGAGCGACGTACCTACTCCACATGCGCCGAGCCGAGGACTACGCAGCGGGGCCCGAGGCGGGCGGCTGCGCCGTCTCCGCGGGCTTGGCGCCGGCGAAGGCGCGGTTGGCCCGACGGAACCACAGGAGCAGCGCGATGATGCCGATGATGATCTGGGGCAGGTAGGACGCCATTCGCCAGACGACATCCGCGGCCTGAGCCACGGAGCCGGACACGCCCATGCTCTGCAGCAGGGCGATCATGAGCGCATCGGTCGTGCCCAGTCCACCAGGCGTGATGGGCACCATGAGCATGATCTGGCTCGTCGCAAACGCAGCGAAGGCTGCGAGCGGAGAGGTACCGGCGGCATCCCAACCCTCCACCCCGCGAAGCGAGGCGTAGAAGATGGCGAACTGCGTGAGGATGACGGCGAGCTGCGCGATGGTGAGGAACAGCCAACGCCGGCGCAGCACGTCGTACATATCCGCTCGGAACTTCGAGATGGGCGCGACCAGGTCGAGGTCCTTGAGCTTCGCGACGTGCTTGCGCAGCGGATTGATGAGCTTGTTGCCGAGTTTGCCGACGGCTACGGCGAGCTTGGGGCTGCGCATGATCAGGACGAATCCCACGATGATGACGACGAGAACCGCCAAGCCCAGCGGCGCAACCCAGTTGTAGGAGCTGTTGCCGCCCTCGATCGTCAGGGCCGCGACGCCAAGGATGGGGAGACCAAGGCTGACGAAGATGCTCCACAGGCCCACGGCCGTGATCGCGGCGGTCGCGGCCGACCCGGGGATGCGATAGGACGCGAGCATGGCGTACTGCACGGCAAGCCCGAAGGCTCCTCCGGCTGGCACACCGTTGGAAATGGCGAAGGCGGCCTGGTTGACCTGCTGCGAGGGCCAGTACTTCAGGCCAGGAGTCGCCGCCATGAAGGGGAAACCGTAGGCGACGAGATAGAGGATCACCGTCGCGCCGATGATGATGAGCGCCAGGGGGGTCATGTCGGCGAGCTCGGCGAAGGCCGCCTGGTAGCCCGACCCCGTCACCTGCGGGATGACCTTCCAGAAGATCAGGACGATGAAGATGAGGCCGATGATCCCGAGGATGATCGACTTCTTCTTGTCGAGCGCAGCCGTCGGCGGCGCAGCCGCATCGGGGTCGGCTGCCGCGGGGGTCGTCGCCCCCGCGCTGTCGGTCGTGTCGCTCACGTGCCCTCCCTGTCGGCTGAGACCCTAGCCCCTTCCCAGCCCGGACGAATCCCTTCCCGGTCAGGAGGGGCCCGGCGGGGGGTGGGTGTGGGAGCCAGGCCCCCCATTGACAGGATGACGGGCATGCGCCTCGACCACGTCTCCTACGCCTGCGCACCGGGTGAACTCGCCGAGGTCGTCCAGCGCATCGGATCGGAGTTGGGCGCGGCCTTCGTCGACGGTGGCATCCACCCCTCGTTCGGGACGCGCAACTTCATTCTCCCGCTTGCCCACGGCGTCTACGTCGAGGTGGTCGCGGCGCTCGACCACCCTGCGGCCGAGAAGGCACCCTTCGGCCGCGCCGTGCGTCACCGGGCAGATGAAGGCGGCGGCTGGCTGGGGTGGGTCGTTGCCGTCGATGACATCGCATCGGTGGAAGAGCGACTGGGTCGCGCAAGCGTGGGCGGCCACCGCATCCGTCCCGATGGCAAGGAGCTTCGCTGGCGCCAGATCGGCGTACTCGACCTGATGGACGATCCCCAGCTTCCCTACTTCATCGAGTGGCAGTCCGAGGATTGTCACCCCGCGCGCGATGGCGGCCCGGTAGAGCTGGCCTCGATCGAGCTGAACGGCGACCCCGACACGCTCAATTCCTGGCTCCAGGCCGCGGACGCCCCCCTGGGGCAGATCTCGTGGGTCGCTGACGATGAGCCGGGGATCATTGCCTGCGGATTCCTGACACCCCGGGGTTTCGTCCGCATCGACTAGGCAGGGTCCGCTAGCGTCCCCGCATGAGCCAAGCCTCCCCCACGACATCAGCGCCGGCACCGTCCGACGACGGCTCGAGCGACTTTGGAGTCCCCGAGACTCTCCGGACCTGGGCAGGGATGACCTGGCGCGTCCTGGTGATCATCGCGGGCTTCGGTGTCCTGTTCTTCATGATGGGGCAGATCTCCATCGTCCTCGTCGCACTCTTCCTCGCGGCGTTCTTCACGGCCCTGGCGTCCCCGATCATGGACTTCCTGCGACACAAGGCCAAGCTGCACAAGGTCCTCGCGATGATCCTGGCGATCATCATCATCGCCGTATCCGTCGTGGTCGTGCTCACCATCGTGGTGCGATCTATCGTCAGCGAGGCACCGGACCTCGCGCAGTCTGTCAGCCAGTCGATGACCGAGCTCCAGAAGTGGACCTCGGGGCCACCGCTCAATCTCTCCAGCGATGACTTCAACAATTACCTCACCGAGGTGGAGAACTGGGGCAAGAACTTCGCCCTCGATATCGGCTCATCTGCACTGGGCTCCGTCGGCGACCTCGTGCTCGGCGGCTCGGTCTTCATCTTCGGCGTCATCTTCTTCATGCTCTCCCCCGGACCCATCTGGCAGTGGGTCATCAGCTGGATGCCCACCCGCTCACGCCCCTACGTCAACACTGCCGGCGAGCTCGGATGGGACTCCCTCTCCGGCTACACCCGGGGTGTGGTCGTCGTCGCGCTGTGCGACTCGATCCTCGTCTTCATCGGGCTCGTCATCCTCCAAGTGCCGATGGCGCCTGCCCTCGCGGCGATCGTGTTCTTCGGCGCCTTTATCCCCGTGATCGGCGCACCCATTGCGACCTTCTTTGCGGCGATCGTGGCCCTCGCGGAGCGAGGACCCATCATCGCGCTCCTCGTGATCGGGCTCACCGTCGTGGTCGGGTCCTTCGATGGCGATGTGATGCAGCCGCTGGTCATGGGTAAGGCCGTGAGCCTCAACCCGCTCGCGATCATCATTCTTATCGCCATCGGATCAATCCTGCTCGGCATCATCGGCGCCCTCGTCGCTGTGCCGATCGGCGCCGCGATCTATCGAGTTCTCAAATACCTCACCGGGCGAGATCCGGACCATCCGCTCCCGGGTGAGTCTCCACCGACGCCTGACGCACCCGCGACGCCCGCTGCCCCCGCGGACGCGGCCCCCGCGGACGCAGCGGCCACTCCCGCTGCCGCAGCGGCGGCTACCAGCGGGGCAGCGACTTCCCAGGATTGAGGATCCCGCGCGGATCGAAGGCTTCCTTGATCCGAGGATGGAGATCACGGGCGGGTTCGTCGAGTTCCTCTGCGAGGGCACGCCGCTTCAGCAGGCCGACGCCGTGCTCGCCGGTGATCGTCCCGCCGTGGCGCAGCGCCACCGACAGGATGTCGTCGAAGGCGGCCATGCCGCGAGCTGCGGCGTCGGCGTCACCGCGCGGGGTCACGATCGTGGGGTGGAGGTTGCCGTCCCCGGCATGACCGAATGTCCCGATGAGCACGTCATGACGGGCGGCCACCTCTTCGATCTCGCTCACCGCTGCAGCGAGCGCACTGCGCGGAATCGCCACATCGTCGAGCAGCCAGTCTCCCTTGGCCTCCAGGGCCTGAATCGCCATGCGACGCGCGCCCAGCAGCATCTCGGCCTGCTCCGGATCCTCTGAGCGGTACCCCTCCATCGCGCCCGCCGCGAGGCACGCGGCCAGGATGGCCTCTGCCTCGTCATCCGCGCCGGAGCCCGCCAGATCCGACTGGGCGAGCAGGAGAGCGCCGGCTTCGACGGGGAGGCCCGACGGGCGCCACTCCTCCACGGCCTGCATGGTCGTGCGGTCGAGCAATTCGAGCATGCTCGGCGTGGAGGTTGCCATGATCTGCTCGACCGCGCGCCCCGCCGCACCGACGTCATCGAACAGCGCCACGACGGTCACCGCCGGTGGCGGCAGCGGGCGCAGGCGGAGCCGAGCCATGGTCACGATTCCGAGCGTGCCCTCGCTCCCGACCATCAGCCCGGCGAGGTCGTAGCCAGCGACTCCCTTGACCGTACGCCGCCCGAATCGGGAGACCCTGCCGTCGGCGAGCACGACCTCGAGCCCGAGCACGGCATCCCGGGTGACGCCGTACTTCACGCAGCACAGCCCTCCCGCATTGGTATTGACGTTGCCGCCGATCGAGCAGAAGTCCTTGCTCGCGGGGTCCGGGGCGTACCAAAGCCCGTGCTTCGCCACGTGCTCACGCAGCTCGGTGTTGAGGATCCCGGGCTCGGTCTCGACGTAGCCGTTGGCCACGTCGACATTGCGCACCTGTCGCATGCGCTCCAAGCAGAGGATGAGCGAGCCGTCGATGGCATTTGAACCGCCGGTGAGACCCGAGCCCGCTCCGCGCGGGACGACCGGGACACGATTGCTGTGCGCTGCGGCCATGATCGCCGCCACCTGCTCCGTCGTGCGCGGAAAGGCGATCGCGAAGGGCTGGCCTGCTTCGGTGCCGGTCGAACGGTCGAATCGATAGGACTCGATGATGTCGGAGTCCACGACGATGTCGCCGTCGGCGAGCACCGCACCCGCCGCAGCCAGAACGGCGTCTTCGGGGCTCACGCGCAGCCCTGGACGACAGCCGCGAGGGTGTCGATGGCGAGGCTCGTCGCGGACGTGGGATAAGCCGATGGGCGCTGGTTGACCATGATGGCGAAGCTCCGCCACTGACCGTCCGCACCCTCGGTGACCCCTGCGAGCGTGGAGACCCCGGTGAGGCTGCCCGTCTTGGCTGCCACGTCTCCGCGTGCGCACGATGCAGGCGGCGCCGCGAAGCGATTGATGAGAGTGCCCGAGCGCCCGGCCACCGGGAGTCCGTCGATGAGTGCGTCGAGCCGGGGATCGCCCAGGGCGATATCGAGGATGTGAGTCAGCGAGGCAGCCGTGAGACGGTTACGAGCCGACAGCCCACTGCCATCGACGAAGCGCAGCCGCCAACTCGGCACGCCGATATCCCGCACTGTCTCCGCGGCCGCGACGGAGGCGCTACTCCACGTGGCCGGATACCCACGGGCCAGCGCAACCTGCCGAAAGAGGATCTCGGCGACGTTGTTCTCGCTGACCTTGAGCATGACGTCGACGGCCTCGCGCAGGGTGTGGGGCCGGATCACGGCAAGACGCTTTGCTCCGTCCGCCACCAGCACGCGGGCTCCTGCCCGCGCATCCACGCCCTTCGACCGAAGCCCCTGGACGAAGACGGCCAAGGCTGATGCCACCGTGTCATTGGAGTACTCCCCCAGGATCGACAGCGGACGCACGGCAGCGGCGTAGGTCGGCCGATCACCGGGGGCCCAGCCTTCGGCGTCCGTGGGCTGCGGGAAGAGGTAGTCGTCGACGTCCACCGTGACGGACGTGGTGCCTGCCTGCCGCAACTTGCGTGCGGTCCGCTGAGCGAGGTTGACGAGGTCCGCCCTGCTGAGCAGCGGGTCTCCCCCGCCGATCAGCACCACTCGCCCGGACTCGACGCCCATCATGACGCGCGTGGCGAAGCGGTAGTCCTCTCCCAGGGTGACCAGGGAGGTCGCCGCCGTGATCACCTTCATGGTCGACGCCGGCACCTGCCGCTCGTCGCCGCGCGCGTCAGCGACCGTGACGTCGGTCGCGACGTGGCGGACGTGGACGGTGGTGTCGCTTCCCAGGGCAGCGGCGCGCAGCCCCGTGGAGATGCCCTTCTGGATGCGGTCGTCAGCGGGAGCCGCGAGGCTCGGACCCGCGAGGAGCGCCGAGGCGAGTGCGACCGAGAGGAGACTCCCCGCGAGACTCGCGCCCCGGAGAGTCCTCACAGGCCGGCTCGCTTGCGGGCGACGTATTCGAAGACGGCCGAGTGACCGGACGGCGCGAGGCGAGCGAGGAGATCACCCGCGTAGGTCTCCGGTCCGATGAGCACCCGTGGGCGGCGGCGGGTGAGGCCCTCGGCGATCTTCCGCGCCGCCACCGCGGGCTCGATGACGAGGAAGCGGTCGTAGGCGCGCAGGCCCGCCTCCCACTCGGCCTCGCTCACCCCGGCGCCACGACGCGCATGCCTCGCGATGGCCGTCTTGATCCCACCCGGGTAGACCGTCGTGACGCCGATCCCTCGCGGTGCGAGCTCGGTGCGCAGCGCCATGCTGAAGCCGCGCACGCCGAACTTCGAGGCCGAGTACACGGCATTGCCGACCGGTGCAACGATTCCGAAGAGGCTCGAGATGTTGGTGATCTGCGATCCCGGAGCGAGATTCGGCAGCGCGGCGGAAGTTACGGCGAGCACGCTGCGCAGATTGATGGCGAGCAGCCAGTCGATGTCGGGGATGCTCACCTGCTCGAAACGCCCGGCCAGGGCGACACCGGCGTTGTTGACCACGAGGGTGATTCGGCCGTGCTCGGACAGCGCATCGGCGACGATCTGGGCTGGCGCATCGGGCTCGGAGAGGTCGGCCACGGTCGCCGTCACGAGGCGATCGGGCCGGCGGACGCGCAACCGCGCGGCGAGGTCTTCCAGACCCTCGGCATTGCGATCGACCAGGGCCACGTGACTGCCGTCACGGACAAGGCGCTCCGCGAGTGCGGCCCCGATCCCACCGGCTGCCCCTGTCACCAGGGCGACGCCACCGTCCACGCGATAGTCAGGCTGACGCGACACGATGCTCTCCCTTACGACGTCGGATTCGATAGGCCCCCGGGTCGAACGAGCGCATCATGCGCGCGAAGCCGTGGGTGCTGCCGGGCCACAGCGCCACGTTGCGGCCGTGCCCATTCTGATACCACGAGCGACATCCGCCCTGCTGCCACACCGTCGTGGAGAGACGGCGGTCGACCTCTGCGACGTAGGCACGCTGTCGGGCGGGATCCACCTCATGCACCAGTCCCGAGGCCACCGCTGGCACCAGGTAGTCGATCTGCGCCTCGGACATGAGCACCACGGAAGAGTGGCCGAGCCCGGTATTGGGCCCCTGCAGCATGTACAGGTTGGGGAAGCCCGCCACGGTCGTGCCCTTGTAGGCGCTCATTCCGTTGCGCGCGAACGCCTCGGCGAGCGTGCCGCCGTCGCGGCCGATGATCCGGTCGGCGAGGGGCGGCTCGAGCACATTGAAGCCCGTGGCCCACACGATCACGTCGACGTCGCGCTCCACTCCCTCGGTGTCTACGACCCCGGTCGGCGTCACGCTGTCCAGGCCGCCCGCGACCGTGACGTTGTCGCGCATGAGCGCCGGGTAGTAGTCGTCGCTGATGAGGATTCTCTTGCATCCCATGGCGTAGCGCGGGGTCAGCCGAGCGCGGAGCGCAGGGTCGGGAACCTGCGACTCCAGGTGCCGGCGAGCGATGCGCTCCCCCAGGGCACGGAAGACCCCCTGGCGCGTGAAGGAGAGCAGCTGCACCTCGCGTGCCCACGACGAGATCCCTCGCATGGCGCGCTGAGCGGGGGGAAGGGACGCGAGCAGTGACCGATACCAGGCAGGGACCGCCCGGTCGCCTCGCGGCATGACCCACGGCGGAGTGCGCTGCAGCACGACGACGTGCTCGGCCTCGGGCGCGATGGCAGGGATGACCTGGATCGCGGACGCCCCTGTGCCCACGACCGCCACGCGCTTGCCACGCAGGTCCACCGTGTGATCCCAACGCGCTGTATGCATCGCCTTACCGCTGAATTCGGCGGCCCCGGGGATCACCGGGTAGAGCGGCTCGGTGAGACCTCCACATGCGCTGATGAGCACGTCAGCGACGATCTCACCGCTGCTCGTCTCCACTCGCCACTCGGCTTCGTCGTCATCCCATGACGCGCGAGTGACCTCCGTGCCCAGCCGCAACGAAGGACCCAGCTCGAAGATCTCGACGACGGACTCCAGGTAGGACCGGATCTCCTGCTGTCCGGCGAACTTCCGCGTCCACTCCGGCCACGGGGCAGCCTCAAGCTCGTACAACCGACTCTGCACGTCGCAGGCGCAACCCGGATAGGTGTTGTCGCGCCAGGCCCCGCCGACCGCATCCCCCCGGTCGACGATGAGGAGGTCGGTGACCCCGGCTCTGCGCAGGTCGATGGCGGCGGCGATCCCGGAGAAGCCGGCGCCCACGATGCACACGCGCACTCGCTGGCTCACCGCCCCACGATAGCCCGGGACAGCACGGGGTGCCGCCCCGACAACAAAGCGCCGCACGGGCCGGAGGACCCGTGCGGCGCTTTGTTGCGCTGGAGTAGTGCTACTTCTTGAGCTCGAAGCGGTCGCTCATCATGACCTTGTCCCATGCGGCGACGAAGTCGTTGACGAACTTCTTCTTGGCGTCCGAACTGCCATAGACCTCAGCGAGCGCCCGCAGTTGGGAGTTGGAGCCGAAGACGAGGTCGACACGCGTGGCATTCCACTTGTGCGCCCCGGTCTTGCGGTCACGCCCCTCGAAGGTCTGCTCCGTATCCGACGTGGGCGTCCACACGGTCCCCATGTCGAGCAGGTTGACGAAGTAGTCATTCGTCAGCGTGCCCGGAGCCGAGGTGAGGACACCGAGGTCAGAGCCGTCGTAGTTGGCGCCCAGGGCGCGCATGCCACCCACGAGCACGGTCATCTCGGGTGCCGTGAGGTCGAGCAGGTTGGCCTTGTCGACGAGGAGGAACTCCGCCGTCTGCACGTGACCCTTCGCGAGGTAGTTACGGAAGCCATCCGCGGTGGGCTCGAGCACCGCGAAGGAGGCGACGTCCGTCATCTCCTGCGTGGCGTCCGTGCGACCCGGGGTGAACGGCACCGTGACGTCCATTCCCGCGGCCTTCGCCGCCTTCTCGATCGCGGCACCGCCCGCGAGGACGATCAGGTCAGCGAGGGATACCTGGGCCCCGCCGGCCGCGTTGAACTCCGCCTGGATCGCCTCGAGGTGCCTCAACACCGACGTGGTCTCAGCCGGGTTGTTGACCTCCCATGAGTTCTGCGGCTCCAAGCGGATGCGTGCTCCGTTGGCTCCGCCGCGCTTGTCTGTGCCGCGGAAGGTCGACGCCGATGCCCATGCTGTGCGGACGAGGTCTGCCACGGAGAGGCCCGTGTCGAGCACCTTGCCCTTGAGCGTGGCCACGTCTGCCGCACTGATGAGCGGGAGCGTCGGCGCGGGCAGCGGGTCCTGCCAGATGAGGTTCTCTGCGGGCACCTCGGGGCCGAGATAGCGAGACTTCGGGCCCATATCGCGGTGGGTCAACTTGAACCACGCGCGGGCGAAGGCGTCAGCGAACTCCGCCGGGTTCTCATGGAAGCGACGCGAAATGGGCTCGTAGATCGGGTCCATGCGCAGGGCGAGGTCGGTCGTGAGCATGACCGGTGCGTGGCGCTTCGACGGATCATGCGGATCCGGGACCGCATCTGCTGCCGCACCGCCCGCGGGGACCCACTGCTTGGCACCCGCCGGACTGGTGGTGAGTTCCCACTCGTAGGCGAAGAGGGTGTCGAAGTAGCTGTTGTCCCAGGTGATGGGCGTGGGCGTCCACGCACCCTCGAGGCCTGAGGTGATGGTGTCGTCGCCGTCGCCGGTGCCGAAGGAGTTCTTCCAGCCCAGTCCCATCTGCTGGATGGGGGCCGCCTCGGGCTCAGGACCCACGTATTCGCCCGCGGGGGCAGCACCGTGAGTCTTGCCGAAGGTGTGGCCTCCGGCGATGAGCGCGACGGTCTCCACGTCATTCATGGCCATGCGCCCGAACGTCTCGCGGATGTCGCGCGCCGAGGCCAGCGGGTCGGGAACCCCGTTGGGGCCCTCAGGATTGACGTAGATGAGGCCCATCTGCACCGCACCGAGGGGATTCTCGAGCACGCGATCACCGGAGTAACGGTTGTCGGCGAGCCACTCCTGCTCGGTCCCCCAGTAGGTCTGGTCGGCCTGCCACACATCAGCGCGACCGCCACCGAAGCCGAAGGTCTCGAAGCCCATGCTCTCGAGTGCGACATTGCCGGTCAGGATGAAGAGGTCGGCCCACGAGAGCTGGCGGCCGTACTTTGCCTTGATCGGCCAGAGCAGTCGACGCGCCTTGTCGAGGTTGGCGTTGTCCGGCCAGCTGTTGAGGGGGGCAAAGCGCTGCAGGCCCTCGCCGCCGCCACCGCGACCATCGCTCGTGCGGTAGGTGCCGGCACTGTGCCATGCCATGCGGATGAAGAAGGGGCCGTAGTGGCCGTAGTCCGCCGGCCACCACTCCTGGGAGTCGGTCATAAGCGCGCGCAGGTCCGCCTTGACCGCCGCGAGGTCGAGCGCCTCGAACTCCTTGGCGTAGTCGAAGTGCTCCCCCATGGGGTCGGCCTGGGGCGGGTTCTGCTGGAGCACGCGCAGGTCGAGCTGCTCGGGCCACCAGTCCTCATTCTGGGTGCCGACGCCGGCACCCGCCGACATCGGGCACTTGCTCTCGTTCGCCATGTGATCTCCTCCGGTTGTATGGCGTTGCATGGTGCTCATTAGATGGTGCTGGTTAGTTGCGGTCGTGCTCGCTGGGAACGCTTGTTGCGCAGGCGGGGCAGGTGCCCCAGAAGGTCACCTCAGCTTCGTCGACGGTGTAGCCGGCGGCGTCAGCCGCGGTGAGGCACGGTGCAGCGCCGACAGCGCAGTCGACGTCCACCACTCCCCCGCATGCGCGACAGACGAGGTGGTGATGGTTGTCGCCGACACGTGTCTCGTAGCGGGCTGCGGACCCCGCCGGCTCGATGCGCCGGACGATGCCGGCGTCCACCAGCGTCGCGAGTGCGTCGTAGACCGACTGCTTGGAGATGGCGCCGATCTCGCTACGCGCGATCTCAGCGACGACATCAGCCGTGGCATGCGGCCGGGCGGACACGGCCTGGAGCACGGCAAGGCGCTGGGCGGTCACCTGCACGCCATGGCCGCGCAGGACCTCCGCTGACACCGACATGTCTCGTAGACTAGGTCCAGATCCTGACTCGGACAACACGGGGCCGCCGCCTCTGACCGGGCTTGACCGGTCACCTAGCGTGCCCCCATGACGCACCGCCTCGAGACCACGATTTCCGACGCCCTCTGGGGGGCGATCCAGGCCCGGGCGAAGATGCTCGGACAGCCCACGCGGCAGGTGGTCCAGGAGGCTCTGGCGGAGGCCCTCGACCTCGACCACCACTCGATGTTCCAGGTGTCGACCTCGGGTGCGCTCGTCGAGGGGCTCTACCAGGGTGCACTCACCGTCGGCGATCTCCGCCGCCACGGCGACACCGGACTCGGCACCTTCGAGGAGCTCGACGGGGAGATGATCCTGGTGGACGGCCACTGCTACCAGGCGCGCGGCGACGGCACGGTGACCGAGGTCGCGGACGAGGTGCTCACCCCGTTTGCGACGGTGGTCGCCTTCGCCGTCGATGAGTCCCACGTCATGGCCGATGTTGCCTCCTTCGACGACCTCACGTCCCGACTGGATGCCCTGCGCGAAAGCGACAACGAGTTCATCGCCTGGCGCATCACCGGCTTCCTCGACGCTCTGCGCATGCGGGCTGCCTGCCGTCACGCCTCGGGGACCCCCCTCGCCGAGGCCGTGGCCGATCAGGCGATCTTCGAGTGTGCCGACCTGCCCGCGACCATCGTGGGCTTCTGGTCCCCGGCCTTCTCACAGGCCATCGCCATCCCGGGCTATCACCTTCACGCCATCTCCGATGATCGCGTCCACGCCGGTCACGTCTTCGATCTGCGTGCGCAAAGCCTCACGGTCGACGTCCATCGCGTGAGCGACCTCCACGTGGCCCTCCCGGAGACGGAGGCATTCCTCCAGGCCAATCTGGTCGCCGCCCACGCGGACATGGACGCCATCGAGCGGAGCCAGAGCTAAGGCGTGGCCTAGGCTCGCCTGACCACAGACAAGGGGTCTCCGCATGTCCATTTTTGGCAAGCTCTTTCCGCCCATCACGGCGGCCAAGTCCTTCGCCGTCACCGTGACTGCCCAGGAGGCCCACGATCGGGTCCTCGCAGCGCTCCAGGCTGGCGGCTACTCCCATGTGGCTGACAACGGTCAAGACCTTCACGCTGAGCATGGCGAGATCGAACTCTTCGTGTACGGCACGGTCGCATCTGACATCACTATTGCCCTGATGGCTAGTCCCTCAGATGTCTATCCGATCTCCGTCGACGTGAGCTTCCATGCCATTGATGGCGGATGTCAGGCGAGCGTCAATGCGAGTTACATCAAGCCGGTCACCTTCATGGGCGCCCCTCGCAGCGGCCCGATGAGCACCAAATGGCACGAGGCATGTGACAACGCCGTCGCTATGGTTGTTGCCTCATTGAGCGACGTCCTGGTCTGACTCGCCCCCTACCGCAAGCGGATTTGAGTGATCACGCCTCCGTGGTCGGAACCCCACAGCGGCAACTTCTGCGCCCCCTCGATCGGCAGCGGCAGGACGCGGGCCCAGTTGGAACTGACCTTCCCCTTGCCCAGCACCAGGTCGATCCGCACGGAGTATGCCGACTCGGTGTTCTCCAGGGCACCGTCCTGACAGCAGGTCAGGCCCACACCGTGACGACTCTCATCCCACATGTCCGCGAAGTAGTCCGTGAGGATGGCGTAGGACCGGGTATTGGAGCCGTCGGCCGCGGAGTTGAAGTCGCCCGCGGCGATGACGGGACCCGGACGGCCCTTGTTAACGATCTGAATGAACTCCTGTGCCTGACGTGTCTGCACCGCTGCGTAGCTCTCCACCTCGAGGTGGGTGTTGGCGAAGCGGAAGTCGCGACCCTGGTAGCTCATGTCGACATAGAGCCAGCCGCGGTCAAACGAGCGCGGTCCGAGCGGAGTCTCCAGGCTGGCCTGCGCCTTGAAGCGCCCTGTGGTGAGGCTGCGGGGCGTGACCTTGATCCCGGTGTCGTTGTTGACCAGGATGGCGTCCCGGTCTAGGAGCGTGGCGTTGCAGTCGAACGCCGGGAAGGTGCCGTCGCACTCGAGCGCGGGGTTGACCAGCGGGGCAGAGATGTTCGCATTCTCTACGACACCAGCGACCGAGTAGTTGAGTCCCTCGGCCTCCAGCGCGGCCATGAGAATCTCGAGGAAGTCGTAATTGGGGAGCTCAGGACCACCATCGGAGCGTGTGGCCGTCCACTTGGTGACCTCCTGCAGCCCGATGAGGTCGGGGCGCTCATCGGCGATCGTCTTCGCGATGGTCTGCGCCCGCTTGGGGAAGTCGGTAGCGACGGCCGTGCCATAGATCGTGGCCACAGCGATGATGAACTCCCGTGCGTCCTTGGCCTCGATCGCGGGATCCAGGCTTGACCCGAGGTAGAGATTCTGTGTCATCACCGAAAGGCGCGCCGGCTCACGGGGCGCTGCCTGTGCCGGCAATGTGACAGCGGGCACGATGGTCGCGAG
>CAZLNF010000025.1:0-16635 GCA_964560885.1 uncultured Actinomyces sp.
TGACCATGTAGAAGCGGTACATCGGGAGCCCCGAGTACCAGTAGTTGCTCCAGCCGGTGAGCTGTCCGCTCGGCATCAGCACGTCGCGCAGGAACGCCGGGCCCATCACATGGGCACCCATGTCGCCGCCGGTAGGCGTGTTGTTGCTCAACACCAGCGTCGGCTGCACCACCTTCAGCGCCGCCCAGCTGCTACCTCCCACCACCACGACCGCCACGACGAGGCGCACGATGCGCTCTGGCGTCCACGGCGCATCGAGCCATGTCTGCGGCCGGCGCACGACGCGACGCAGCGCTCGGCCGACAAGGCTCGGCTGGGGCGCTGGTTCGGCCTCGACTACCGCGTCGTCGGTCATCACACCCATCCTCCCACCACTCTGCCTGCGCCGGCCGTCATCGCTGTGCCACCCAGACGAGCGCGGTGGCGTTGAACGCACAGTGCGCCAGCACACCCATACCGAGGCGGCGGGTGACCAGCGCCGCTGCACCGAGCACCAGCCCGAAGGCGAACAGCCCCGGGTACTCGACCGGCCGGAAGTGGATGAGCGCGAACCATGCGGCCACCACCACCACGGCCAGCCAGCCCGACATCCGACGGGCCATCGACCCCTGCAGCAGGCCGCGGTAGACGAGTTCCTCGACGAGCGGCGCCCCCACCACCACCATCAGCACCAGGCCGATCATCCACGGACCGGTGGCGCGGTCGAACAGGTCGCGGGCCGACTGCTCGACACGGTTCTCGTCGAAGGTGGCCGGCCAGATGGCGCGCAACGGCCAGTAGACGAGCCGGAGCAGCACCAACTGACACGCCACCCCGATGGGGATACCGAGCAGGTCGACCGGAGCGAACCGCATACCGAAATCGCTGACGAGCGACCCGGTGCCGCGGCTGCGACTGGCCCACACCACACCCGCGGTGAGCAGCGTCCACAACGCTGCCGCCGACACGAGCACCGCCTCGATGGGCGCCTCGCCCGCCGACCTGTCGGGCGACAGTGCGTCGAGCAGGCCCTGGGCCACGATGTTGCCGACGAACCAGCACACCGCCCAGGTGGCAGCCGCGACACCGACCGTGATGCCCGCCCGCCGCTCCGCCGTGTGCATGGGAGGCGATGGTACCGAGGCGGGTGCGCGCTGGGGCGTCAGCCGGCCAGACGCTGCGCGCCAGCGTGGGCCAGTTGACGGGTGCCGCGGCGGTCGTCGAGCCGCCACCCGTTGGGCACCGAGAGGCGAGCCGCATGGCGCTCGCACAGGTCGTAGCTGTGCGGGTCGCGCTCGTCGGCGAGGTCGTCGATCCACACGATCGCGCGACCGTACTGATAGGCGAGGGTGGCGACCGCCGGGGAGGCGCATCCGGTGCGTGAACACTGCCGAGTCATCGTCCGCCACCGTACCGAGCACCATGTGACAGATGGTGGATACCCCCTGTACCGACCACCCGAACGGCGAGGACACCCCCTAACATGCACCCATGAGCAACCTGCCTCCGCCGCCACCGCCGCCGCCCCCCGGCCGCACCCCGGGTGGCCGCCAGCAGCCCGGCCAACAGCCTCCTGAGCGCGGCAAGCAACCCTTCAGCGGATGGCCGCGCTGGACACTGCCCGTCCTCATCGCCGTGCTCGTGGCACTGTTCGTCCTGCCACGCGTGTGGCCGAGCGAGACCGGCCAGAAACTCACGTTCTCCGAGTTCGTCACCTCGGTGGGCAACGGCGATGTCGCCACCGCCAACCTCAACAACGACACAGCCGTCATCACCGGCGAACTCAGCGACGGCACGCCCTACCGCACCACCGCGTCGCGCAACTGGCCCGAGGCGAGCGATGTCGAGTTCCTGCGCAGCAACGGCGTCGACTACGACGCCTTCACGCCGCAGTCGAACTGGCTGCTCAGCTGGATCGGCCTGCTGTTGCCGTTCATCTTGTTCCTCGGCTTCTTCGTCTGGATGCAGCGCCGGGCCATGGGCCAGGCCGGCAGCATCATGTCGGTCGGCAAGAGCCGGGCGAAGACGTTCAATCCCGACAAGCCCAGCACCACGTTCGCCGACATCGCCGGCTACGACGGCGTGAAGCAGGAGATCCGCGAGGTCGTCGACTTCCTGCGCATGCCCGAGCGGTTCCGCGAGATCGGTGCCCGTGTGCCGAAGGGCATGCTGCTCGTCGGTCCGCCAGGCACCGGCAAGACCCTGTTCGCCCGTGCAGTGGCCGGTGAAGCCGGTGTGGGCTTCTTGTCGGTCACCGGCTCCGACTTCATGGAGATGTTCGTCGGCGTCGGCGCCAGCCGCGTGCGCGACCTGTTCCAGCAGGCCCGCAAGATGGGCCGGGCCATCATCTTCATCGACGAGATCGACTCGATCGGCCGCAAGCGCGGTGCCGGCCTCGGCGGCGGGCACGACGAGCGCGAGCAGACGCTCAACCAGATGCTCGCCGAGATGGACGGTTTCGAGACCAGCGAGGGCATCGTCATCCTCGCCGCCACCAACCGTCCCGACATCCTCGACCCGGCGCTGCTGCGCCCCGGGCGCTTCGATCGCCAGATCGCCGTGGACCGCCCTGATCTCGAGGGCCGCTACGCCATCCTGCAGGTGCACGCCCGCGGCAAGCCGATCGCCGAGGGAGTGGACCTCCGGGCCGTCGCTCGACGCACGCCCGGCTTCACCGGCGCGGACCTGGCCAATGTCTTGAACGAGGCCGCGCTGCTCACGGCCCGCATGGGCGGTCAACTCATCGACGACGATGCCCTGGATGAGGCCATCGATCGCGTCATCGCCGGCCCGCAGAAGCGCACGCGCGTGATGGATGACCAGGAGAAGATGATCACGGCGTACCACGAGGGCGGTCACGCGCTCGTTGCCGCAGCGTTGCCGGGCAATGATCCCGTGCACAAGATCACGATCATGCCTCGCGGTCGCGCGCTCGGCTACACCATGGTGCTGCCGGACCAGGAGAAGTACTCCACGACGCGCAGTCAGATGCTCAACCAACTCGCTTACATGCTGGGTGGTCGCGCCGCGGAGGAGCTCATCTTCCACGACCCGACCACGGGTGCGTCCAATGACATCGAGAAGGCCACCACGCTGGCTCGGGCGATGGTCACGCAGTACGGCATGACCGAGCGCCTCGGTGCCATCCGCTACGGCCAGGAGCAGGGCGAGGTCTTCCTTGGCCGCGACATGGGTCACGCCCGCGACTACTCCGAGGAGGTGGCTGCGGCCATCGACGAGGAGGTGCGCTCACTCATCGAGACGGCGCACCAGGAGGCCTACGACCTGCTCGTCATGAATCGCGACGTCCTCGACCGCCTCGTCCTGGAGCTCCTGGAGAAGGAGACCCTGGACAAGGCCGAGGTGGAGGCCGTCTTCACTGATCTGCGGCTGCGTTCGCCGCGCGCGGCCTGGACCGGCTCGTCGCTGCGCAAGCCTGATGAGCGCGGACCCATCGTCGTGCCTGCCCCCGCGTCGTCGAATGGCGTTGGCCACGGTCACGCCAATGGGCACACGCCCGCACCCGCCCCCGCGGAGGGTGTGGTCCAGCGCGGGGATGATTCCGCGTGACCTCCGAGATCACCCGGGTGTCGCTTGACCGGGAGCCACCGGCACTCGGTCCCTTCGACCGGGAGCGCGCGGAGCGCGCCGTCCGCGAGCTGCTCATCGCCGTCGGCGAGGATCCTGATCGCGAGGGCCTGCTCGATACGCCGGCCCGCGTGGCTCGCGCCTACGAAGAGATTTTCGGTGGGATGCGCATGACGGCCGAGGATGTGCTCACGACGACCTTCGATCTGGGCCACAACGAGCTCATCATCGTCCGCGATATCGAGGTCTACAGCACGTGCGAGCACCACCTCGTGCCCTTCCACGGCGTCGCGCACGTCGGCTACATCCCCGGCGACGATGGACGCATCACGGGTCTGTCCAAGCTCGCCCGCCTCGTCGATGTCTTCTCCAAGCGCCCGCAGGTGCAGGAGCGGCTCACCTCGCAGATCGCCGATGCGCTCATGCGCATCCTCCAGCCGAAGGGTGCGATCGTGGTCGTCTCCTGCGAGCACCTGTGCATGTCGATGCGCGGTGTGCGCAAGCCCGGAGCCCGCACCATGACGAGTGCGGTCCGCGGCGCCCTGACGGACCCGGCCACGCGGGCCGAGGCCATGGCGCTGCTCCGGGATTAGCGGTGCGCGCACCCCTCGGCCTGCCCTCGGCCCTCGCTGATCTCGATCGCACACTTGTCATGGGCATCCTCAACGTCACGCCCGATTCCTTCTCCGACGGGGGCCGCTGGGCCGACACGGCGAGCGCCATCGAGCGCGGTCGTCGACTGCGTTCGGAGGGGGCAGACCTTGTCGATGTCGGCGGGGAGTCGACTCGGCCCGGTGCCGCCCGCATCTCCGTCGAGGAGGAGCGTGATCGCGTGCTTCCCGTCGTGCAGGCCCTGGTCTCCGACGGGGTGCAGGTGAGCATCGACACCATGCGCGCGGAGGTTGCCGCGGCCTGCGTGGCGGCCGGTGCTGTCGTCGTCAACGACGTGAGCGGTGGCCGCGCCGATCCGGACATGCTGCCTTGGCTCGCGACCTGCAATGTCCCCTACGTCGCCATGCACTGGCGCGGTCCAAGCGAAGTCATGGAAGACCTCGCGACCTACGACGATGTCGTCGCGGACGTCCGCGCGGAGCTTGCGGAACGTCTCGCCGCCTTGGCAGAGGCCGGCGTGGATCTCGATCGTGTCGTGCTCGATCCCGGCCTGGGCTTCGCCAAGCGCTCGCCCCACAACTGGGCCCTGCTGCGCGATCTCGACGCGCTGGAGTCACTGGGGCGGCCACTGCTCATCGGGGCCTCGCGCAAGCGCTTCCTCGGTGACCTCCTCGCTGACGATGACGGTGAGCCAAGGCCCTTCGACGGACGCGACGCGGCGGGCGATGCGGTCACGGCCCTGGCGGCCTTCGCTGGTGTCTGGGGGGTGCGCGTCCACGAGGTCGCCGCCAGTCGCGACGCTGCTCTGGTCGCACGAGCATGGAGGGAGTCATCGTGACGGCACTCGTCCCCGGAGCAGGTCGGGACCTCATCGAGGTCCGTGGGATCCGAGCCCGTGGCCACCACGGCGTACTGGAGTCCGAGCGACTCACGGGCCAGCCCTTCATCGCCGACGTCACCATCGCGGTCGATACGCGTCGCGCCGCGGGAAGCGACGACCTCGACGACACCGTGGACTACTCGCAGGTGGCACAGGCGGTGCACGCAGAGCTCGCGGGAGAGCCGGTCGACCTCATCGAGACCCTCGCCGAGCGCATCGCAGCCCGCTGCCTCGCCTTCCCCGGGGTGCAGGCGGTGGAGATCTCGCTGCACAAGCCCGAGGCGCCCGTGGGCGTGCCCGCGAGCGATGTCGTGCTGCGCATCGTGCGGGAGCGGGAGTGAGCCGCGCGGTGCTGTCGGTCGGCTCCAACCTCGGCGACCGCCTAGCCCACCTGCAGGGTGCTCTCGACTCACTTGCCGCCGCGGGGATCGACATCGTTGCGGTCTCGGGTGTCTACGAGACAGCTCCGGTGGGTGGCCCCGACCAGGAGGACTTCCTCAACGCGGTGACCATCGTCGAGACGACCCTCTCCCCGCATGAGCTGCTCAGCGCCTGTCAGCGGGTGGAGGCCGAGCATGATCGCGTGCGCGAGGTGCGCTGGGGACCGCGCACTCTCGACGTGGATGTCATCGCCTACGCCGACGTGATCCTCGACGACCCCGCGCTGACGCTGCCGCACCCGCGCGCGCACGAACGTGCCTTCGTGTGCGTGCCGTGGCTCGACGCCGACTCCCAAGCAGTGCTCCCGCAGGGTCCGGTTGCCGGACTCTCCCTCGATAGCAGTGGCGTCTCGCCGCGCACGGACCTCATCCTCACGATTCCGCAGAGCGCTCGCTGATGAAGCAGACGCGCTGGGTGCCCCTCGTGGCGATCGCCGCTATCGCCCTCGCCGTGGGCTGGGTGCTTGTCGATGTCGTGGAGCGCGTCAGCGGTCGCATCCTGGGCGTGCCGTGGCTCGCGGCCGTGGCGCTGTGGGTCCTCGCCCTCGGCGTCCTGGGCTGGACGGTGTTGAGCCGCGGGCGTCTCGGGGAGAAGCCCAAGGCGGGTCCTGCCCCCGTCATGGGTGCACCGGCAGCGGCCCGTCGCCCTGGCCCCGATAAGCGGATGCCGCCGCTGGTGGCCGCCCGCACGGCGGCACTCGCTCTGGCCGCATCGCGGACGGGTGCACTCATCGGTGGGTTCTACCTGGGTATCGCGCTCGGGCTCATCGGCGTCAGGGACACCCCGACGGGATCGGCGTCCTTCGCGGCGGCCATGGTCAGTGTCATTGCCTGCGTCGTCCTGGTGGGTGCCGCGCTCTGGCTGGAGAGCCTGTGCCGACTCCGTGACGGTGACGACGCACGTTGACTCGCTCGACGCCTACTAGGTCGGCCCCCACTAGAGTGCTGCCATGACTGATGCGCCCCTGGAGGACTTGCCTTTCGACGAGTTGCGCCAGCGCGCCTTCCATGTCGCGGAGCACCGACTCGACCTTGGCTTCTTCGTCGATGTCTACTCCCACATGCCCGGCATGGTGGCCATCGAAGGCGAGGGCGGTGACCTCGGATCGACCGGAGGCACCATCATCGAGTCCATCAGGGCCTTCAAGCAGATGTTCGGTGACAACCCCGAGCTCGACGAGGACACCGAGGCGCTGCTGCGCGCACGCTTCGCCACCTATCTGCGCGAGCACGGCAAGGGCTGAGCCCGCACCCTCAGTGGTCGAGATCGCCCGCGACGAAGACGAAGGACCCGACTGCTGCGGGCAGGTCCGCGAGTGACGTGCCTGGCAGGGCAGCACCCATCGCTTGCACGTTGGCGTACGACGCGGTCCGCAGTCGCACACGCCAGGGCGTGATGCCACCCGCGGACACGACGTAGGAGCCGCTGGGCCCCATGGCCGACTCCAGCCAGGAGTACGCCGCACCCTCGGGTGCGCGCACGACCTTGGGCAGGCGCACGTCGATAGGACCCTCGGGGACACGGCTCCAGCAGGCTTCGATCACGTCGAGATCGGCCACGACCTGCTCGGCAAGCACGCGATAGCGGGCGAGTGCGTCACCCTCGGATGCCGTCACCACGCGCACGACATCGGCGAGTTCGGCATAGGCGAGCGCGGGCGCATCGCGCCGGAGGTCCTCATCGAGCCCACTGGCACGGGCCACCGGCCCTCCGACACCCCAGCGCTCTGCCGATGCGCGATCCAAGGGCGCAATGCCCTCGGGGATAGCGGTCGCGATTGCCTCGAGCACCGCCGGCATCTGCGCACGCGTGAGCGCGACGGCCTCGGCGATCAAGGCACCCCCATCCTCGGGAGCATCGTGGGCGAGGCCGCCGATGCGCGTCACCATGGGGTGCACGCGACCACCGCTCATGGCCTCCAGGAAGCGCAGCCACGCTTCGCGGGCGGCTATGCCGGGTGCGTGCGTCACGGATGCACCGCGAGGGGGCATCGTCGCGGCGCCGGCAAGGTGAAGCAGCGCGGCGGAGGCGCGGTTGACCTCGCAGAGCAGGGTGCGCAGCCACACCGCTCGCGGCGGGACCTCGATCCCCAGCAGCTCCTCGACGGCAGTCGCGAGCGCGATCTCCGAGACGGCGGCGCCGAGCCAGTCGTGGCGGTTGGCCAGCATGAGGGCCTGGCGATAGTCCCGGGCCTCAAGCAGCTTCTCCGCTCCGCGATGCAGCAGGCCCGGTGCGGGATCGGCGTACACGACACGATCGCCCTCGATCCGGCATCTGATCTGGAGCGCACCGTGGCCGGAGGGGTGGAGGTCGCCGAGGTCGAGGGTGATGTCGGCGGGCGCCATCCCGGTGCCGATGATCGCCTCGGTCATGCGGGCAGCATGCCACGCCGCCAGGCGCGTGCGAGAGTGGAGCCATGGAGCACGTGGGTGACGCTTTCGCGCCGCCGCAGGCCGGCTGGACCCCCGTGTCGCCGCGGCTCGCCACTGCTCGCCGGGTCACGCTGCTCCTGGCCTACGTCGTGGTCGTCGCATTCGGCGTGGTCCTCGGGTTGAGTCCACTGCATCGCGCGTGGCTCGCGGTCTACGTCGCGGTCGCAGTGATCGTCCTCGCCTGGTCCTGGTGGATCATCGGTCGCCGCGTGAGGTCCTTCGGCTACGCCGAGCGCGATAACGACCTACTCGTGGTGAGCGGCATCCTCGTGCGCAGGCTCGTCATCGTGCCGTATGGCCGTATGCAGATGGTCGACCTGCAGGCCGGGCCCATCGATCGTTGGCTCGGCATCTCCACCGTCCAACTCCACACCGCGGCCGCCACCACGGATGCGGCGATCCCCGGCCTGCTGCCCGCGGAGGCCACGGCCCTGCGCGACCGGTTGGCCGCGCGGGGCGAGGAGAGGACCGCGGGCCTGTGACGCAGCCTCGCCGCACCAACCCGCTCAGTCCGCTCGTGCAGGCCGCACCGGCGCTCCCCGCTGCGGCGCTGTTCTTCATCGGTCCCGGTGCGGGCGCGGTCGCGCGCTCGGGCATCCCGCTCGTGGTCGTCGCCGTGGCCGGTGCGGTGATCGGGTACGCCGCCTTCGTCATCGTGGCGTGGCTGTCCTGGTGGCGGAGGACCTACTGGATCGACGATGACGGCGACCTGCGCATGGACTCCGGGCTGGTGCAGCACTCGGCGCGCCGACTCCAACTCTCGCGATTGCAGAGTGTCGATGTCGTGGCCCCCTTCCTCGCACGCCTCGTCGGACTCGTGGAGGTGCGTGTCGAGGTGGCCGGTGCGGGGGATTCGCGCATCGTCCTGCGCTATCTGACGCGCGCCGAAGCCGATGCCCTGCGCGCGCAGATCCTCGAGCTCGCCCGCGGGGGCGCAGTCGCCGACGAGGAGCCAGCGCTGCCTCTGGCGCAGGTGCCGTCGGGGCGACTCATCGCGGGGCTCCTCTTGCGGTCCGTCACGGCGGCCCTACTCCTCGCGACCATCGTGCTGCTCGTCATGACGGTGCTCACCCAGGGGCCGGCGGGCCTCATCCTCGTGCTCGTGACCGGAGGCTTGCCGATCCTGTCGGTGGTCACGGAGTTCCTCGCCAACTACGGCTTCCGCGTCGACCGCACGCGTGATGGCCTGCGCATCCGACGGGGACTGCTCTCGACCCAGTCGCGCACGGTCCCACCCGATCGGGTGCATGCCGTATCGATCGTGTCCCCGCTCCTGTGGAGGCGCTGGGGCTGGGTGCGCGTCACGGTGACCATTGCGGGAGTCAAGGGCGATGAGGTGCGTCCTGATGTGCTCATCCCGGTGGCCCCGCGCGCTGAGGCCCTGCAGCTCATCGCGGAGGTGCTCCCCGGCGTAGACGTCGACGACCTCGCCTTCGACAGCGCACCCGCGCGCGCCCGATGGCGATCGCCCTTTGCCTGGCGCTCCCTCGCCTGCGCCATTACGCCGCAGGTCATCGCCACGCGATCCGGTCGTCTCACCCTGCGCACGTCGATCGCGCCGCACGCGCGTGTCCAGTCGGTGCGCGTGACCCAGGGCCCGTGGGAGAGGCGGCTGGGCCTCGCCTCCCTCCACGCGGACATTGCCCCCGGGCCGGTGGAGGTGGCGGGCCGACACCTCGCCGCCGATCACGTGCGCCCGCTCGCACAGGATGAACTCGAGCGCATGCGCCTGGCGCGACTGGCCGGATGACCACGCAGACCTGGTCACGTGCGTGGCGCGAGGCCTCACGGGACTTCTGGGGTCACGAGGAGCCGAGCACTCACTTCACCACGTCTGCGGGCCCGCTGGTCGCAGAGCGCATCGCGGATCTGGTGCGCGAGGTCGACGATCGCCTCGGCCATCCGCCCGACCTCACGATCATCGACATCGGATGCGGCGAGGGGCGACTGCTCTCCCTCGTGCGCGAGCGGTGCGGTGAGCTCGCGGCGCGCGCGCGATGGATCGGGATCGACGTACGGCCGCTGCGCGCTCAGGGAATCGAGACGGTCATCGCCGAGGTCCCCGCCGACCTCGCCGACGTGCCCGTTCGCGGCGTAGTGATGGCCCATGAGTGGCTCGATGAGATCCCCTGCGACGTCGTGGAGCGCGACGGCGCAGGTGTCGACCGGATCGTCCTCGTCGATCGGGAAGGCACCGAGACACTCGGCCCGGCGATCGATGATGACCAGGCGTGCGCCGAGCTTGGCGTGGACGCACGCGAGGCGCGGTCATGGCTCGAGCAGTGGTGGCCCCTGCGAGAGACCGGGGATCGCGCCGAGGTGGGTGCATCCCGTGACCACGCCTGGGCGTGGATGTGCGGACTCGTCGGCGCGGGGACGGCGCTCGCCACCGACTACGGGCACCTGGGGGCGACCCGCGGGTCCACCCTCACCGGCTATCGCGCGGGGCGACTGGCGCGTCCGGTGCCGGATGGCTCCATCAATCTCACCGCGCACGTCGCGCTCGATGCCTGCGTGGCTGCCGTGCCGGGCACGGCGCTGACCTATCAGCGCCACGAACTCCCGGCAGTGACGCTCGGCGACAGTCCCACGGCTGCAGACGTGGAACTCCACTTCGCCTCGCTGCGGCTCCGTGATCCGGCGCGGCTGGGAGGCGTGGGCTGGCTGCGCAGGGACGTGTGACCGCCCCATCAGCGCGTACGTCTACCCTGCCGATGTGGTGAGTCCGCCCCCGCGCCTGCGCGTTGGAGTCATCGGCACCGGACGTGCCGGTGCCGTCATCGGCGCGGCCTTGCGCCGTGCGGGACATGAGGTCGTCGCCTGCTCGGCTCGCGGCGATATCTCGCGCGTGCGCGCGGAGGCCCTCCTGCCGGGGGTCCCGATCGTCTCGCCGCCGGAGGTGGCGCGCTCCTGTGACCTGCTCGTGCTCGCGGTGCCTGATGACGCGCTCGCCGGGGTGGTGCAGTCGCTGGCGTCAGACGTGCACGCCGGCCAGATCGTCATGCACCTGTCCGGGCGCCACGGACTCGCGGTCCTTGCGCCTCTGCGCGACGTGATCCCGATTGCCGCGCACCCGGTCATGACTTTCACCGGCACGAGCCTCGATCTCGACCGGCTCGACGACTGCCCCTTTGGAGTGACGGCCGACGGGCAGGGCTCGTCCGTCGCCGCTGCCCTGGTCATGGAGATGGGTGGCGATCCGGTTGAGGTAGACGACGACCGGCGCACGCTCTATCACGCGGCATTGGCGCACGGTGCCAATCACCTCGTCACGCTCGTCGCGCAGACACTCGACCTCCTCGCGGCTGCCGGTGTCGCCGAGCCGGAGCGCATCGCCCGACCTCTCCTCACGGCGGCACTCGACAACTCCCTGCGCGAGGGAGACCGCGCGCTCACGGGCCCGGTCGCGCGCGGTGATCATGCGACGGTGCGCGCCCACATCGAGGAGTTGCCGGATCCGGATGTCGAGCGCACCTATCGCGCCCTCGCGCTCGCGACCGTCGATCGCGCACATGCCGCCGGCACGCTCAGCGCGCTCGATGCCGACTCCCTCCGGGCGATCCTGACCGAGGAGGGCGCGTGACCCTGCTGGCCCGCACGCGACTCGAGCTCGACGAGGTGACTGCCGCTCCTGTGCCGACCGCTGTCGTGATGACGATGGGGGCACTGCATGACGGGCATGCCGAGCTCATGCGCGAGGCCCGCCGACGCCTGCCGCAGGGCCGCGTCATCGTCACGGACTTCGTCAATCCGACTCAGTTCGGAGCGGGGGAGGACTTCGATCGCTACCCACGCACGTTGGAGGCGGATGTCGAGCTGTGCGAGCGCAATGCCGTCGACATCGTCTTCGCCCCATCCGTCGACGAGGTCTACGGCGGGGCGGGACTCGGCATCACGGTTGACCCGGGCGCCCGCGGCGACATCCTCGAGGGGGCCAGCCGCCCGGGTCACTTCGCGGGCGTGCTCACCGTCGTGGCCAAGCTGCTGCATCTCACCCGGCCCGACATCGCGCTCTTCGGCGAGAAGGACTACCAGCAGCTCGTGCTCATCAGCGACATGGTGCGTGCACTTGACTTCCGCGTCGAGGTGATCGGGGTTCCGACCGTGCGGGAGGCGGACGGCCTCGCGATGAGCAGCCGCAACCGCTACCTCTCCGCAGAGGCCCGCGCGCGAGCAGCCGTGATCCCACGTGCCCTCGCAGCGGGAGAGGCTGCGGCCTCAGCCGGTGCCGACGCCGCGGCGCACGCCACGCGGGCAGTGCTGGAGTCGGAGGGCATCGACATCGACTACGTCGTCGTGACGGGGACTGACCTGCTGGATGCGCCGACCCGTGGAGTCGGTCGACTGATCCTTGCCGTGCGGATCGATGGTGTCCGGCTCATCGACAATGTGCCGGTCGATCTGGGCGGTGGTCCGTGACCCGGCTCGAGGCAGCGAATCCTGGCTGGACTGCTCACGCAGATGTCGTCATCGTCGGCTCGGGCGTCGCGGGGCTCACCGCCGCACTGCATGCCCGGCGCACGGGCCGCACCGTGCTCCTCGTCACCAAGGGCCGGGTGGAGGAGGGATCGACGCGATGGGCCCAGGGCGGGATTGCCGCAGCGCTCGCGGACGATGACACCCCTGAGGAGCATCTGCACGACACGCTCGTGGCGGGCGCGGGCCTGTGCGATGTCGAGGCCGTCAAGGCACTTGTCAACGAGGGGCCCGACTGCGTGCGTTCGCTCATCGGCCTCGGCGCGCACTTCGACCTCGACCCCTCGGGAGCCCTCGCACTCACCCGGGAGGGTGGCCACCACCGGGATCGCATCGCGCATGCGGGAGGTGATGCGACGGGCGCGGAGGTCTCGCGCGCGCTCGTCGCCGCCGTCGCGCTAGACCCGGGCATCGAGTTGATCGAAGGCGCCCTGGTGCTCGACCTGCTCAAGGACGCCGACGGTGGCGCTCAGGGCGTCACCCTCCACGTCATGGGCCAGGGGCAGCGCGACGGAGTGGGCGCGGCGCTCGCACCCGCGGTGGTGCTCGCCACCGGAGGCTTCGGCCAGGTCTTCGCGCAGACGACGAATCCGGCGGTGGCGACCGGTGACGGCGTAGCACTGGCGCTGCGTGCCGGGGCGGAAGTCGCGGACATGGAGTTCGTGCAGTTCCACCCGACGGTCCTGTGGCTCGGGGCGCGCGCACGCGGCCAGCAGCCACTCGTGTCGGAAGCGGTGCGCGGGGAGGGTGCCTATCTCCTCGACTCCGCGGGCGAGCGCTTCATGGTGGACGAGCATCCGATGGCCGAGCTCGCGCCCCGCGATGTCGTCGCGCGCGCGATCATGCGCCAGATGATCGAGACGGGTGCACCGCACGTGTGGCTCGATGCGCGGGAGTTCGGCGCTCGACTGTGGGAGGAGAGGTTCCCCACGATCCTCGCCTCGTGCCGTGCCCACGGCATCGATCCGGTCACCGAGCTGATCCCTGTCTCCCCGGCGTCCCACTACGTCTCCGGTGGCGTCCTCACCGATCTCGACGGCCGCGCGTCGATTCCCGGGCTCTACGCATGCGGTGAGGTGGCCTGCACCGGCGTGCACGGTGCCAACCGGCTCGCCTCCAACTCGCTGCTCGAGGGACTTGTCTTCGCCGCGCGCATCGGTCACGCGCTCGCCGGCGAGACGCGCGAGGCGCGCCCGGCCGTGCCCCTGCCGCCGGCGGCCCCACTCATCACCGGCGAGGGTCGCCGCCGCGTGCAGCAGGTCATGAGCGAGGGCGCGAGCGTGCTGCGCAGTGCCGAATCGCTGGCACGCGTCTCGCGCACCCTCGAGGAGATCTCCGCGGAGGCGACGGGCGTCCCCTGCACCGACGACTGGGAAGCCACCAACCTCCACCTCGTGGCACGGGTGCTCGTGCATCAGGCGCGTATTCGCGAGGAGACGCGCGGGTCGCACTGGCGCGAGGACTTCCCAGATCGCGATGATGACCACTGGCGTGTGCGGCTCGTGTCGCGGATCAGCAGCGATGGAGACCTCGTCACCGATCGTGCGCCCGTCCAGGGAGGTGAGACGAGTGAGTCCCGATGAGGCCCTGGCCCGCGCGGGCCTTGATCCCACCGCGATCGCCGACATCGTCGATCGTGCGCTGGCCGAGGATCTCGATGGCGGCGTCGACGTGACGTCGGTCGCCACGGTCGATGCTGGCGCACGCGGCACCCTCGATCTCGTCGCTCGCGCGCCGGGCGTGATCGCCGGTGCACCCGTGGCCGCGGCTGCGCTCACGCGTGCCTCGCAGGGCCGGGTGACGTGCACGTGGATCGACGACGGCACCGCGGTCAGCGCGGGGGATGTGGTCGTGTCTGCCTCGGGGCCCACGCGTGACCTGCTCCTGGGTGAGCGCACTGCGCTCAACCTGCTCTGCCATCTCTCGGGCATCGCCACGGCCACGCGTCATTGGGTCGACGCGCTCGGCGACTCGACCACGCGCGTGCGTGACACCCGCAAGACCACCCCCGGCCTGCGCAGGCTCGAGAAGTACGCCGTGCGCTGCGGCGGTGGCGTGAATCACCGCATGTCGCTCTCCGATGCCGCACTGGTCAAGGACAATCACGTGGTGTCGGCCGGTGGCGTGGCCGCGGCGTTCGCTCGCGTGCGCGAGGCCTTTCCGGGAGTGCCCGTCGAGGTCGAGGTGGACTCCCTCGATCAGCTCGACGAGGTGCTCGACGCCGGTGCCGATCTCGTGCTGCTCGACAACTTCACTCCCGACCAGATGCGCGAGGCGGTGCGGCGCACCGCGGGCCGCGCCCAACTCGAGGCCTCGGGGGGTCTCACGCTCGCGGATGCGGCCGCCGTGGGCTCGACGGGGGTCGACTTCGTCGCCGTGGGAGCCTTGACCCACTCCGCGCCGGTCCTCGATATCGGTGCCGACCTCCGGGAGGCGCAGTGACCCTGCTCGCCATCGATGTCGGCAACACCAACACCGTGCTCGGCCTCTTCGAGGGCGAGGAGCTGGTCCGGTCGTGGCGCATCAAGACCGATGCGCGCTCCACTGCCGATGAGATGGCGCTGGTCTTCCGCGGCCTGTTGGAGGGGGAGCCCGAGGTCACGGGCATCGCGCTCTGCTCGACCGTGCCCGCCGTGCTGCGCGAGATGCGTCACATGCTCGCTGCCTACCACGCGGATGTGCCTACGGTGATCGTCGAGCCGGGCACCAAGACCGGCGTGCCCGTCCTCACCGACAACCCCAAGGAAGTCGGGGCCGACCGCATCGTCAACACCATCGCCGCGCATCGCCTCTACGGCGGACCCTCGATCGTCGTGGATTTCGGCACGTCGACCAACCTGGACGTCGTCTCGGCCCAGGGGGAGTTCCTGGGCGGTGCCCTCGCGCCGGGTATCGAGATCTCCATCGACGCGCTCGCGCAGCGGGCGGCTCAGTTGCGCAAGGTGGAGCTCGTGCGACCGCGGTCGGCCATCGGCAAGAACACCGTCGAGGCCCTGCAGTCAGGTGCCCTCTACGGCTTCGCGGGTCAGGTGGATGGACTCGTGCGTCGCATCGAGGACGAGATCGGACCCGTCCAGGCGGTGATCGCCACGGGCGGCCTTGCCCCCATCGTGGTCCCGGAGTCCGAGACGATCACCCACCACGACCCGGATCTCACACTGGTCGGCCTGCGCCTGGTGTTCGACAAGAACGCTGACTGACTACCCTTGCGCCCGTGACGGATCTCGACGCGCAGGACCCGGCAGACGACCTGCCCGAGCAGATGCGCGTCCGTCGTGACAAGCGCGACCGCCTCCTGGCAAGTGGCCGAGAGCCCTACGCCGTCCGACTCCCTGTGACGCACACTGTCGCCCAGGTGCGTGAGGCCTACCCCGACCTTGACGTCGACGTCGCGACGGGCGACCGCGTGGGCGTGGCCGGGCGTGTGATCTTCCAGCGCAACACCGGCAAGCTCTGCTTTGCCACGCTTCGCGCGGGCGACGGAGCCGAGCTCCAGGCCATGCTCTCGCTCGCGTCCGTGGGCGAGGACGCCCTCGAGGAGTGGAAGCAGTTGGTCGACATCGGCGACCACGTCTTCGTCGCGGGCGAGGTGATCACCTCCAAGCGAGGCGAGCTCTCGGTCCTCGCCGATGAATGGCGCATGGCCACCAAGGCCTTGAGGCCGCTGCCGGTGGCGCACAAGGCCCTGTCGGAGGAAAACCGAGTCCGCCAGCGCTACGTCGATCTCATCGTGCGTCCGGAGGCGCGCGAGATGGCGCGCATGCGCGTCATCGCCGAGGCGAGCGTGCGCCGCAGCCTCGCCGAGCGCGGCTTCCTCGAGATCGAGACCCCGATCCTGCAGACGCAGCAGGGCGGTGCCGCCGCGCGCCCCTTCGTCACGCGCTCTCACGCACTGGACCTGGAGCTCTACCTGCGCATCGCGCCGGAGCTCTTCCTCAAGCGCGCGCTCGTCGGCGGACTCGAGCGCGTCTTCGAGATCAATCGCAACTTCCGCAATGAGGGCGTCGACTCGACCCACTCGCCGGAGTACGTCGCCCTGGAGTTCTACGCCGCCTACACCGACTACCGCGATGTCGCCCGCATCACGCGCGAGATCATCCAGGAGGCAGCGCTCGCGGCGACCGGGTCACTCCAGGTCACCCACGCCGACGGCAGCGTGCACGACCTCTCCGGCGTATGGCCCGAGATCGACTTCTACGGCTCGGTGTCCGAGGCCGTGGGCCGCGA
>CAZLNF010000026.1:0-16291 GCA_964560885.1 uncultured Actinomyces sp.
GAGCCGGTGTCAGAGGGCGAGGGCACCGGCTTGGCGCTGCCGGTCGAGCATGCGGTGAGTGCGAGTCCCCCTGCCGCCCACGCACTCCAGGCCAGGACCTCACGCCGTGTGGGACTCATGCGCGCTCACCGGATCCGAAGTCGCGATCAAAGATCAGCATGATGCGCTCGATCGAGGTGCGATCCGTCAGCAGCACACCGAGCTCGCGCTCCGTGTCGATTGATTCGTCCAGGAAGGGATTGATCGACCCGACGTAGGCAATCGCGTCTGGCTGACCTGCATCCGCCACGATGGTCTTGGTGTGGATGTACATCACCTTGCCGTCGCCACCGGGATCCGTCGGGTTGATCACGATCTCAACGCCGGCATCCTTGAGTTTGCTGAGCGCGTCGGTGTTGATGCCACCGTCATTGCCGACGATGCGCACCTTCACACCGCGGTTTGCTGCATCGAGGAGTGGTGTGAGGAGCTGGGACGGCTCGGCAAGCGCCTGTGCGTAGATGTCGAGCGACTCCTGGGCATTGCCGATGAGCGAAAGCATGACGTCGCGGGAGTTGCCCGTCGGTTCCAGTGGGTAGGCGGACGCACAGCTCGTCGAGTCGCATGTGCTGTTGCTCGGAGACCACACAAGGTTGGGCCGGTCATTGGCGGGCCAGGGCTTGTACGGCGGCCAGTCGGCGTCGAAGGTGCGCGCGATCATGGCGACGTCCGCGGGATCCCTGTCGAGCACGGCCATGCCTCGTGTGTCCCCCTCGTCGGGGTACTGGGGATCAATTCCGAAGTAGCCAGCCTCGAGGTTGAAGTCGCAGATGAGGGCCTGGGCACCGGATGTGCCCGCGTCGATGATGAGGACCTTCCAGTGCGAGAAGCTGAACTCAGGTCGGCTGAGTGCGGCCTCGAATCCCTGCGCGCGCAGGATCTCCACATCGCGGGGGTTGTCGTTGGTGGAGCCTGGCGGGTAGATGGTGCCGGAGAGCAGGATCCGCACCCTCACCCCGCGCTCCTTCGCCCCCGTCAGCGCTTCGATGAGCGGGCTGTAGCCCGGATCCATTTGGTAGACGGCGATATCGACCGACTTTGTCGCCTCGTCGATGAAGCGCGTGACGGCATCGATGCCGTCGTCGGGCTGAATCGACTCCAGCGTGATCAATCCGGTGCGCTCGACCTGCAGGGGTGGTGGAGTCGGCAGCGTCGTCGTCGACGTGCTGGAGCAGGCCGCGAGGGCGACGGCAGCGAGCATGAGCGCAAGCGGGCGGAAGCGCATGCGCTAGTCCCCACCCGGACTCGGTGACGCCTGCGTCTCGGTCGAGGTAGACCAGTCCTGCTCGAAGTATGAGTAGGCCTTTTCGATGGTGGCCGCGTCTCGCGCTAGGACGCCGAGCTCGAGGATGGCCTCGGGTGACTCGTTGATGAAGGTGTTCTGGGATCCGATGAAGGCAACCTGGTCGGCAGTGCCGAAGTCAGCGAACATCGTCTTGGAGTGCACGAACATCGGATCCGACGTGTTGCCGTCGTAGATGGGGTCGAAGCGGATCTGGATGCCGGCACCGCGGAGCTTGGAGACCATGTCTGCGGACTGGCCGGATGAATTCGCGACGATACGGACCGTGATGCCGGCCTGCGCCCGCGCAATCACCATGTCGATCAGGAACGCGTCGTCTTGGATGTACTCGGCGTAGATGTCCAAGCGCAGCTTGGCGTTGTTGATGAAGTCGGTCAGGACGGCAACGGAATTGCCGACGGGGGAGTACTCGATCCCGCTGGGGCTCCAGACCAGGCTCGAGCGGGTGGATACCGGGTAGGGGGCGTAGGGGGGCCAGTTCGCATTGAAGTACGCCGCGATCGTGGCGACATCCTGCGGATCGGAGTTGAAGACGGCCATGCCCCGCGCGCCGACGGGGCCGTATTGATTGGGCCCGAAGTAGGAAGCCTGGAGGTTCCAGTCGGCGACCATCGCCTTGGCATCGGGGGTGCCCGCATCGACGATGATGGACTTCTCATGCCCGTAGTGGAATTCCGGCCTGCTCAACTCCACCTGGATGCCCTTGGCCTGGAGTTGCTGCTGGACGACGATCTGCTGTGAGTTGCCCTGCGGCGGATTGGGCTGGCCCACGAGTTGGCGCGAAATCGAGATGCGGACCGGCACTCCGCGTGCCACGGTGCGCTCGAGCGCTTCGATAAGCGGGGTGAAGTCACTGTCGATGCGGTAGATCGAGATATCCACCGATGACCGCGCGGACTCGATGAAGTCGATGACCGGCTGGATGCCGTCATTGGGCTGGACATTGGCGAGCGTGATGAGTTGCGGTGGCGTCACCTGCGCGTCCGCTGGCGGGCTGTAGGACGCCGTGGGCATCTCGACAGTGTTCGAAGGAGTGGCTTCGGGGCTGCTACCGGTGCAGCCGGCGAGGCCGAGCGCGGCGAGGGCGAGGCCGGCGAGGGCAAGGCGGCGAGATGGGGCCATGGCGACACCATAGGCGCCACGTCCCTGGGCTGAGGGTCCCTGCGGCTCACGAGGCCTGAGTACAGTCGCGGGATGCCCCAGGTGGATGCCGCGTCCGATGACGCCCTCGGCTCTGACGACGTGATGGAGATGCAGCATCGGCTGCGGCGGCGCAAGGTCTCGGCGCGCGAGCTCCGTGAGGCGGCACGGGCGCGGCTCGCTGCCGTCAACGACGACCTCAACGCCGTCGTGCGTGACCTTGACGTCGCGCCTGCGGTCACCGGACCCTTCGCCGGAATCCCCTCGGTGCTCAAGGACAACGAAGACCTCACCGGCTATCCCACGCTTCACGGTTCGTGGGCTCCCGCCGACACCCCTGCCACGTCGACGAGTCCCTGGGTTGCGCAGTACCTCGCCCTCGGCTTCGAGCCGATCGCCAAGACCACGCTCCCGGAATTCGGTCTCACGGCGAGCACCGAGTCTTCGCGGTACGGCGCCACGCGCAATCCGTGGGACACCACACGCTCCGTCGGCGGCTCCAGCGGCGGCTCGGCAGCGCTCGTCGCTGCCGGTGTCGTGCCCATCGCCCACGCCAATGACGGCGGTGGGTCGATTCGCATCCCCGCTGCCGCATGCGGCCTTGTCGGGCTGAAGCCATCGCGCGGCAGGATGATCGATGTCCCCGAACTCGACCGACTACCGGTCAACCTCGTCGCCCAGGGCGTGCTGACACGCACGGTGCGCGATACCGCCTACTACCTCGCTGAAGCCGAGCGACTTCACCGTGTCGCCGATCTGCCGCCCATCGGCATGGTGGTGCGTCCCGAGTCTCGGCGCCTGCGCATCGGGCTCTTCACCGAAGCGGTCGGGGGGATCCCGGTGGATCCGAGGGTGCGGGAGGCGGTCCGCAGCACTGGCCGCACCCTGCAGGCTCTCGGGCACGAGGTCGAGGAGATGCCCCCACCCGTCGACGAGGCCTTCGGCCGCGATTTCCTGCGCTACTGGGCCCTCCTCTCCTTCCTGCTCTACAAGGCGGGTGGCCGTGTGTTTGGCGTGGACTTCGATGCCGCGCGCACTGAGCAACTCACCCAGGAACTCAGCCGCATGGCGCAGCAGCAGGCCCTGCGCATCCCGGGCAGCCTGCGGAGGCTCAAGCGCGCATCGCAGGAGCCGGAGCAGGTCTATGCGTCGTACGACGCGGTCCTCTCGCCGGTGCTGTCCACGCCAGCACCTCCCATCGGCGAGCTGGGCCCGGACGTGGCTGCGCGTGAGCACATCGTGCGTCTGCTGCGCTTCGCTTCCTTCACCGCGCTGCAAAACGTCACCGGGTCTCCCGCGATCTCGCTTCCACTCGCCCGCACGGAGGACGGCCTGCCCATCGGAGTGCAGGTGGCCGCACCTCTCGGGGAGGAACGCCGACTGCTCTCACTCGCCTACGAACTCGAGGCGGCAATGCCCTGGCCGAGCACACCGGGTGCTGCAACGGCAATGGCCTGAGACACCGTGTCGGTGCCCCAGGCCATTGCGTGGGTTGAGAATGGGCAGGACTAGCGCAGAGCGCAGGCCTGATCCTTGATGGCGGGCGGTACATCGGCGCCGCCGCCGTCAGCGCAGATCGCGTCGAGCTGGTTGAGAGCCCACATCGGGCCCTCTGCCTGGAAGACGAACGCGGAGGTCTGCTCGATGTCACCGGTCTTGGTGATGCCGAAGACGATGGCGTAGCCGTCAACGCACTCGACGCTCTTGAAGGAGACCCACTCGGCGCCATCAGCGGTGGCGGCACCCTGGGCGAGGCCTTCGAGGGTGGCCTGATCGCAGGAGGCGGAGCCTCCACCGATGGGGCTCTCCGACGGTGCTGCCGAGGTGGCATCGGAGGAGGAACCGCCACCGCATGCGGCGAGCACGAGCGTGCCGGCGGCGATGGCGGACATGGCAAGGATGCGAATGTTCTTAGTCATGAAATGAGAGTACGTGCGCATCCCGCGGTGGATCAGCCTGACGCGCCGAGCAGACCTGTCACGAATGGGCTACGGAAGCGGCCAACGGGGTCTGTCGCTGTGATGAGGCTCACGTAGTCTTCCCAGCGAGGGAAGGCAGCGCGCACCTGCGCGGGTGTCGCACGCGACACCTTGCCCCAGTGCGGTCGCGCACCGAGCGGCATCACGATCTCTTCGATCGCCGGGAGCACGTCGTAGATGCGGTCATCGCGGTGCCACGTGAAGTGGATCCCGACCGTGTCACGTCCGTATGCAGGACTGAGCCAGAGGTCGTCGGCGCACATGGTGCGAATTTCCGTGACATGCAACAGCGGTGTGATGACCGCGTGCAGGGACCGCAGCGCGCGGATGGCCTCGACCGCGCGTGCTCGGGGAAGCAGGTATTCCGCCTGGATCTCGTCTCCCGCGCTGGGCGTGAAATCGGCGTGGAAGTGGGGCAGGCGCTCATGCCACGGACCCGGCTGTCCCAGTTGTGGATTGCAGTGCACGGGATCGAGTTGCTCCAGGGGGTGCAGGGGCGCAGTGCGCTCGGTCGCGCCGAACGCCGGACCGCCCGGCCAGGCGCCCTCGCGATCGACCCGGCGCTTGAGCCACAGTTGCGCGTCCGGCTCTGGGCGCCATCGCGTGAAGACGCTCACCGAGGTGGCCGCGGAGAAGACAGCATCGAAGTCGGACTCGACGACATCGAGATCGAGTCCGGCGAAGACAGTTTGCGCCACGTCGTAGGTCGGCTCGACCTCGAGCTCCACGCGCGTCACGACTCCGAGTGCTCCGAGTGCGACGACCCAGCCCGGGAAGTCGGCATCGACGCCGCGGCGTACCCACCGAATCTCGCCGTCGGCGGTGACGATCTCCAGGCCGGTCACGGCACTGGAGAGGGTGCCGATCGCGTCGCCTGATCCGTGCGTGCCGGTGGAGATCGCGCCACCCACGGTGATGTGCGGCAGCGAGGCCATGGCGGCGAGCGCCCTCCCGCGTGCGTGCAACTCTCGGCCGAGTTCGGCGTAGGTGGTCCCGGCGCCGACCGACACGGTGTTGCCCTCGACGTGAACGTCGGCCGGCAATCCCATGGTCTCGACATGCAGGCCCGGGGTGACCGCCACTGTGCTGAAGGAGTGCGCGCTGCCTAAGGCCAGAGCGGTGGCCTCACCGCGCACCCGCGCTGCGACCTCGGCCGCTGACGTCGGCCGCACCTCCCGACCTCCCAGGTCGACAGTGCTGGACCAGTTGCGCCTCATGCGCCGACGTTAGCGAGCCCTTCAGGCCGTCCACGCGGAAGAGGAGGCGAACTTCGGGACGAAACGTGCGCTGCACGACGCTTTTGTCCCGAAGTTCCCGTGTTCCGGGTCCACCCGCATTAGTGAACGGGAGATCGTCCCGTCAAATCGTCTTCGTGCGGGAGATCTTCCGGCATCAGGTACGCTAGGGCCTCGGCTTCATCACAGTCCCCATCGCAGCCCCTCACTAAGGAGTCGCCATGCGTCCCCTCGTGCGCGTGCTCATCGATGAGAGCCATCGCCAGGCCTGGACCACCCGGCCCGAGCTCGCCGTCATCATGAGCCCGGCCAATCCCGCAGATGCCTCCTACGCCGAGGCTGCCGCGGTGCTCCGCGGCGCGGGTTTTGACGTGCAGGCGCACATCGCGGGCCCGCTCGACGCAGCGACACTTCGAGGCGTCGATGTCCTGGTCCTGCCGCACTGCTCCACCGATGAGTGGGAGGCGACGACGGGCGAGGGGTCGCCGGTGTACGCCGATGCCGAGGTCGCGGCGATCGATCACTTTGTGCGCGCCGGCGGCGGGCTTGTGGTCCTCGCGGAGACGGAGCAGGCGAAGTACGGCAACAACCTTGCCGAGATCACGCGCCGCTTCGGAATAGATGTCGTCACGTGCACGGCACAGGATCCGGTGCACCGCTTCAACGACGTCTCCACCTGGCTACGTCTCGAACCATCGACAGCGCAGGGCACGGATATCTTCGCCGGTGTTTCCGGTGCCTGCGTCTATCGCGCCGGCGTCCTCGAGGTCGCCGACGATGCATACGTCTTCGCCCGGACGTCGGACACGGCCATGCCCGCCGGTGCTCCCGTCATCGCGGGTGTCGACGCCGGTGCGGGTCGGGTCATCGTCGCGGCCGACTCCGACTTTGCCGGGGACGACTCGATCGCGGATCTCGATCACCGGCTGCTGTGGCAGCGGCTCGTCACCTGGGCAGGTGCACGACGTGCCTCGGCGGTCTCCGATGAGCAGGGGAGTGCCCTGGTGGAGCACCCGGCGTGGGCGGATCTCGTCGAGGCCGTCGAGACACTGCGCCCGCTGCAGTCTCCCGACGGATCCGTGCACGGTGACGCCGCTCTGGCGACAGCCTGCGTTGATCGGATCGTCGCCGACCTTGAAGCACTCTCCCCGCTCGTGCCCCATCAGGCCGACTACCTCACCGCATGCGCGGTCGACTTCCGCGCCTGGCGCGACACCGGGCTCGGAGTGCCCGACTTCCTCGATTCCCTGCAGCTCTTCCACCCCGACGAGCACCGCCGTGACGGGGTTGAGCATCTCGTCGTCTTCCCGATGTACACACAGAACGGCAATCCCGATCGCAATGTCGAGGCCGTTGTCGTGCGCACGGTCTGGCCGGAGTGGATCGCCGAGCTCGAGGCAACGGCGTATGACAATGCCGCCTTCGTGCCGATCGAGTTCGTCGCCTTCACCTCGGGCTATGACACCCACTCCGCCGTCCTCTTCCCCGAGACCGTCGCCACCCGCGAGGTCGTGAAGTTCACCTGGGGCGGGATCTTCTGCGACCGCGAGGCCGCACGCTTCCGCCATGTCTCCCGCGCGGCTGCCGAGAGACTGCGCCTGGCGCTTCCCCCGGAGGCGGAGCTGCTCCTCGCGGACCAGCGCTTGGCGCAGGAGACCTTCGTGCTCTGGGATCTGGTGCACGATCGCACCCACAGCCACGGCGACCTGCCCTTCGATCCCTTCATGATCAAGCAGCGGATGCCCTACTGGATGTACGGCCTCGAGGAGTTGCGCTGCGACCTGTCGACCTTCCGCGAGACGACGGCGCTCGAGGAGCGAGGTGTCGTACTCGCGCCCTACGTGCGCCACGCGATCCTCTTCGATCGCCTCTTCCGCTTCCCCACGACCGGTGAGCGTGTCCGCAACTACGACGGCCTTGCGGGGCAGATCATCTTCGCCTGGCTGCACAAGGCCGGTGTGTTGCGCTGGACCGACAACACGCTTGTCATCGACTGGTCGCGTGTGCAGGAGAGCATGGATGCCCTCTGCGACGAGGTCGAGACCCTTTATCGCGAGGGCATCGATCGCTCCCGCCTCGGCCACTGGCTCGCGGCGTATGAATTCGTGAGCTCTCTCGTGCCTCCGCATCCGCAGTCCGTGTGGGCGCGCGGGGCCCAGGCGCTGCCCACCGAGCCGCGCGAGGCGGTCGATGCGGTGCTGCCCGATGAATTCCCCCTCAATCTCTTCTACGAGTCGCTGCGCAAGGCGCTCGCGCCGGCGATCGACTCCGCGCGCGGCATCACGGGGATCGCGGCATGAGCCGCCCCGTCGCAGTCGTCCTCGGCGCGGGCATGGGCGGCCGCGCTGTCGCGAAGGCGCTCGGCGCCGACCATCTCGTCATCGTGGTGGACCGTCGCGAGGATCTCGCGCGCGAGGCTGCGGCTCCCGTATCGGGAGAGGCGGCGGTCGTCGACCTGCTCGACGTCGATGACGTCATCCGCTTTCGCAATGACGTGCTTGCGCGGCACGGCCGCATCGACGCGGTCGTGCACCTTGTCGGTGGATGGCAGGGATCCAAGACCGTCGACCTTGGCGCGCTCGATGCGTGGGATTCCATCGCACCGGGTGTCTTCGTCACCGTGCGCACGACGACAGTGGCCTTCCGTGACGCACTCATCGACTCATCCGGGTGCTACATCATCGTCTCGAGCACGGCCGCTGCCAAGCCCACCGCGGGCAACGTCGCCTACGCCACCGCCAAGGCCGCGGCCGAGACCTGGGTCGGAGGGCTGGCGAACTCCTTCAAGGACTCCTCCGCTCGCGCGGTGGTCGTCGCGGTCAAGGCGCTCGTCGATGCGGCCATGCGCGAGGCTCAGCCCGACCAAGCTTTCCCGGGCTATACCGACACCGCTGACCTCGCCGCGGCGGTCCATGGGATCGTCGGTGGCGACGCCGCCAACGGCGCGCGCTGCGATCTCACGGAGGCCTGACATGTCCGCACCCTGGCGAGGATTCGCCAGCGACAACTACGCCGGCATCCATCCCGAGGTGCTCGAGGCCATCACGCGGGCCAATGCCGGTCACGCGGTCGCCTACGGCGATGACGACGAGACCGCACGCCTCCGCGATCTCGTGCGCGGTCACTTCGGCCCGCAGGCCGAGGTCTTCCCCGTCTTCAATGGCACGGGTGCCAACGTCGTGGCCCTGCAGTCGATGTGCCGCCCTTGGGAGGCCGTGATCTGCGCGGAGTCTGCGCACGTCAATGTCGATGAGGGCGGAGCGCCGGAGAAGGTTGCCGGGCTCAAGCTCTGGACCGTCCCCACGCTCGACGGCCTTCTCACGCCCGACCTCGTCGACGTGCATGCGGTGCGCACGGGCGATGTCCATCGCTCCCAGCAGGCGGTAGTGACGATCACGCAGTCGTCGGAGCTCGGCACGGCGTACACCGTCGATCAGCTCGGGCGCCTGGCAGATCACGTGCACTCGCTCGGCCTGCGCCTGCATCTCGACGGTGCGCGCCTGGCGAATGCCGCGGCCTCCCTCGGTGTCGCCCTGCGCGAGATCACTACGGATGTCGGAGTGGATGCGATCTCCTTCGGGGGAACCAAGAACGGCGCCATGGGCGCGGAGGCCGTCATCGTGCTCGACGCCGGGCTCGCTCATGACATCCCCTTCCTGCGCAAGTCCGCGATGCAGCTCGCGAGCAAGATGCGCTTCGTGAGCGCGCAGCTCTCGGCCCTGCTCACCGACGATCTCTGGCTGCGCAATGCCCGCCATGCCAACGACATGGCCCGTCGTCTCGAGTCGGCGGTGCGCTCCATCCCCGGCGTCGAGGTGCAGAGGAGAGTCGACGCCAACGCGGTGTTTGCCATCCTCCCGCCGGCGGTGACCGAGCGACTTCAGCGCGACTACCGCTTCTATACCTGGGATGACCACACAGGCGAGGTGCGCTGGATGTGCTCCTGGGACACCACGCCCGAAGACGTGGATGCCTTCGCCGCGGCAATCGCCCGCGAGATGAGCGCCTGAGTCACCACCCGCCGCGGAGTACCGCGAGCGGCACGTACCGCCAGCGGGGCAGATAGGTGGAGGCGTAGACCGCCTCGTGGAGTGGTGACAGCGACTCCAGTGCGTCGAGCAGTGACGGGTCGAGTGCGGGGACGCCGTCGACTGCCCGATACGCCGCCAACGCCTCATCGCGTGCCTGCCGGGCCCACTCCCGAGCGGCCGCCAACGCATCGGGAAGGTCCACTCTGCGGGCTGCCGCGATGGCGACGTGATCAAGGCCGCGCAGGAGTCCGGCAACATCATGTGCCGTGGGGCCTGGCTGTCCGCGGTCATCCGCGGGCAGAAGGGGATTGCCGTCGAAGTCGGCGATGGCAATTCCGTCGCGCCACCTGAGGAATTGACCGGGATGCAGATCGCCATGCACGGGCACTACTTCTACATCCGTAGCGGCCTCGAGCGTCTGGCATGCCTGAGTGAAGCGATCGGTCCAAGGCATGAGTGCGTCGCGCATCTCGGCATCAAGGTCGACGGAGAGGAGGCCTCGGTAGTGAGCGGCGAGGGACGCGAGATCCGCGCGGCCGAGAGGGTGCGGGAAGACGGGTGTCGGCGTGGCTGCTGCCGCGTGCAGACGACCGGTGAGGGCTCCGAGGTCACCGGCCCAGTCGGGGGCATCGGATGCACCCTGCAGCATCCCCTTGACGTCGTCGAGCATCCACTCCCATCCGTCCTGCGCCTGTGGCAGGAAGCTTGTATAGGACGCGACCAGGTGGTCCCGCCAGGTGATGGAAGCGAGGGGCACAGGCATCTCTGTGAAGCCCGCGTGCGCGAGGTGGTCGACGAGACGCAGTCCCGTGAGTGATCCGGGCTCCGCGATGAACTGCCACTTCGCCACTACCGCCTCGTCGATGACCCGCATGTCGTTGGACATGTCGACGTCGACGGAGCGCTCATGACGAGGGTCGATAGGAGGGAGGGCTTCGACAATGTGCACGTCCAGGGGTTCGGGTGCAGAGAGGGCGGAAACACTGATGGCGTCATCAGGCTCGGCGCGGCGCCAGCGACCGTCATGCACGAGTGGCACGTTGATTGCTCGACCGTCGGCGAGGCGCGCGATGGCGATCGCAGTCCCCTCTCCGAGCGGAGCGGCATCCTCTATGGCCGTCCAGGCGAGATCCTGCCCGCGACGCAGGGGAGGCAGGAGATTGTCGGCAGGCACGCCGGCCAAGTCACCTCTGACGTCGTCCAGCAGCATCAGGGCACCTCGACCGGGTCTCTCCGCCACCACCGCAGGGCGAGCAATTCCGCGATGACGGGCTCGGCGAGCATGCGCGCGATCGGAGTGCCCGAGAGCGGCAAATGAACCTCGCCGGGCAGCGCCAGTGGCTGGCCGACACTGACGACCTGCGAGCCACGCTTGCGCAGCCAGCCCGCCGCCTGGTCATCCCAGCGTGAGCCGGTGAAGACGACGCAGCGATAGTCCGTCGTCAGGGTGAGGTAGACGTCGACGTGGCTCCAGTCGCCGGTCTCGCAGCCGACTGCACGGCGCCGGGGAATCTCACGGATCATGAGCGCCGACTGCAGCGCCGAGCCGACACGGCTCTCGGGTGCGATCCAGTAGGTCGTCTCTGCGGGCGCCAGCGCTTCGTCGATCGCATCGAGCCACGACAGGTCCGCCAGGAGACTTCTCGTGAGCGCCGCCGCTTCGCGACAGTCCTGCGCGATGCGTCGCCGGTCCTCGCCCATCGCGAGGAGCAGGGCGATGGTGTGCCGGTATGTGCGGCAGGCGACCTCGCCGGTCTCGTCGCCGGCGGACATGGGCACGACAAGATCGGCTCCACGCGCGAGCGCCGAGTCCTCGCGGTTCACTAGCGCGACGCGCTGGGTGCCAGGCAGCAGGCGCTCCGCTCGCTCGAGTGTCTCCGCCGATCCACCCGACGCGGAGATGAGCACCGCGGACGTGCCCTCGCCTCCCGGCCAACCGGGATCGGTCGATGCCATTTCGACCGTAGCGCCGACGTGGGCCGCACGCAGCCAACCCGCTGCGGTGCGCGCCGCGTAGGCAGAGGAGCCCATCCCGGTGAGCAGCGGTTGCCGGGAGTGCAGGCCATCCCAGGGATCTTCGGCGTCGAGACGTACGGCGAGGCCTTCTAGCCTGTCCGGAATCGCGGCGAGGTCCCTTTCGAAGAGGTCCGGCTGCATCAGCGAGCCGCGGACTGCCCGAGGTCGGCGATGATCTCCGCCTCCCGGCGCACGCCGTCCTCGGCGCGGATCTGCTGCGAGATATCCGCCATCCGTTCCCGCAGTGGGGTGTTTGCGAGTAGACCGTCGATGGCGCTCTCAAGCTCCGCCTTCTCCACGCGGTAGGTGTCAAGTCGCTTGCCGAAACCCGTTTCGTCGACGCGCTGGGCATTGTCGTACTGGTCCCAGAAGAGCGGAAGCAACACCATGGGCTTGCCAAAGTGAAACGACTCGCACGTGGTGTTGTTGCCACCATGCGTGATGACGAGATCAACCTTGTCGAGAAGGGTGGTCTGCGGGACCATGCTTGCCCCCCACATGTTGTCGGGCAGTTCCCATTCGTCTGATCGGGGTCCCTTGCTCACAATGAAGCGGTGGGGGCTGTCGGCGAGGAAGCCCGTAAGCCGCTGCATGAGGTCGACATCGGCACCGCCGAGGGACCCGAGAGAGAGGTAGATCAGCGAGCCGTCCCCCTCCGCGATGTGGGCGGGCAGGTCGACAGGCTGTTCGGTGCGACGTACCGATGACTGCACTCTGTGCCAGGTTGCATCCAGCGGACGGCGATCGAGGTAGTCGATGACCCCCGGGTAGATGTAGATGTTGGAGTCTCCTACGTAGTTGAACTCGCCCTTGGGCAGCGCAGGCGCACCGGAATCAAGTGAGAACTGGTTGTACTCCTGCCAAACCCCGGCGGTGGCGCGCGCGTACTCATCCCGCCAGGCCTGCCATTGGGAGGAGTCTTCGGCGGGCAGTCCCGACAGGGCCGGTGGGATCAGGGGCCCTGTCATCTCAAGCGGCTGGCAGGACACGACCCGGACGAACGGCCGTCCGGCTGCCCGAAGTGCAGGGAAAGCAGACACGTTGTCCTGGACGATGATGTCGGGATTGATCTCGTCGACGATGGCAGCAAATTGAGGATTGGCGTATTTCGCCCCGTCCATGAGGCTGCGCCAGACCGGCTCGATGAAGGTCGTGATCTGGTCGTAGGTGCTCTTGCGGAATTCCGGAGACGTGTCACGGATGAAGTCGATCCAGAACTGACCAGCAGCCGCTTCCTCCTCGGGCGCGGGAGCCATGGAGACGAGGCGCTCTTCGATGCCGAGTGGCTCGATCTTGCCGGCCCAGGATTCCTCGGCTGCGAAGACGACGCGATGTCCCATGCGGATGAGTTCGGCGCCGATGCCGATGCAGTTGTTTGTAGGTCCGTACGCGCTCTCAGCGGCGAGCAGCACGGTAAGGGGTCGATCGGACATGGTGCCTCCGAGGTCAGTCGTCGATCCGGTCTAGCGGGATCATGCCCCGCTGGGCTAGTGCACTGAAGAAGTGGTCCAAGGGCATGGTGAGTTCGGGTCCGTGCACACCTGTGCGCAGGGCCTGGCCGGAGGCCATGATCTGAGCGGCAATCGACGGAGGAACACCGGTCGCCCAGGAGCCCCCGGCGAACTCACCCGAGGGCGGGTCGGTGACCTCGACATCGCAGGTCACGGTCACCGGTCGCCCATCGCGGGTGCCGGTGGTGATGACGCGGAACCACTCCACGGCGCCAGGGTCCGGAGTGGAGCGGTCATCTCGTGCCTGCCGGGCGAGTACGGCGGCCAGGACGTCGGCGGGGCGCACCTCGGCATCGCCGACGCGGACCGGATCATCGCTGGCCAGACCGGCGGCGACGAAAGAAAGCAGGCGTACATGATCTGACGGTGCTAGGCCAAGTCGCCACTCGACGCGGCGAATTCCCCGATCGGCATAAGAGCGCGGCAGGGTCGCAGGCTCGGAGTGGATCGTGTAGACGCACTCGACATCGCCGCCGGGGAAGGAGTACGTGCGGGCACCGGATCCGGCGGGATGGAAAGTCACAGCCCCGTCGATGAACTGGGGCGCGGGCGCGGTGTACTCCTCGATGAGAGTTGACGCCGCATATGGAGGGGCATAGGGCTCGGACGGGTGGTACACGCGTCCGGCGACGACTGCGTCAGCGATTTCGATGGATTCGATCGTGTCCAGTCGACCTATCTGGGCGCCGCGAGCGGCGAGCAGGTTGGTCAGGCCTGGTGCCGATCCCATCGACAGGGTGGCCGTGAGTCCCGCGGCCGCGAATTCGTCGTGGAGTTCGTACTGCTCTATCGCAACGTGGTAGAGGCCACCGAGGTCGGTGTAGTGAGATCCCACAGCGAGACACGCTCGCATCACCTCGATGTTGCGCGCGTGGCCCGATGCGTTGACCACGGCGGCGCAGCCGGCCAGCGACTGTGCCAGGGGCGTGTCAGTGCCATGGGCACTCGCGCGGGCACCGCGGTCGCGCAGACGCTGTGCCAGGGCGTCGGCTCGGGCCAGGTCCGGGTCGACGATGACGACCTCGGACACCTCCCCGGAGTCGGCCAGGTCGGTCGAGGTGACCGAGCCCATGGCTCCTGCTCCACCCACGACGCCGATCCGCACGCCTGCCCCTTTCTGATTTTCCACTCCCAACTGGACGTCCAGTCAGTACAGTCCCAAGGTATGGCGTTGGCTGAAGTCTCGGTGGCGATTCCCCCGAATCTCTCGGCGAATGACGCCCTTGACCGTCGCGAGCACCTCATGGCCGCGGCAGCGCGCGTGCTGGTGCGTGACGGTTCAGCGGGCATGCGCGTGCGCGACGTAGCGCTCGAGGCGGGTGTCTCGACGGGCATCGTCCACTACTACTTCGGCAGCAAAGACGAGATGCTCGTCGATGCGCTCCGATGGGCGATCGGTAAGCCCGCGGAGCGCTTCGCCGCTGTGCGTCGCGACGGGGACTACATGCGGGTCCTAGCCACCCTGCTTGAGGTGAGCCTGCCGCATCCGGGTGTGCTCTTCGACGAGTACGTCCTCTGGCTCGAGCTCTGGACCGCCGCAACGCACGATGAAGCTCTGCGCCCCGTATGCGAGGACCTCGCGGCGGAATACCGCGACGAGCTCGTCAAGTTGGTCCAGGAGGGCACCGCGGCGGGTGCTTTCCACCCGGTGGCCGCTCCTGGCGAGGTGGCCGAGCGCATTAGTGCCATGGTCGACGGCCTGTGTTTTCGCAGCGTCGTGGGCTACTCGTGGACGCCGCTGGAGCGCGTCCGCGCCATGCTCCGTGCATTCGCATGCGAGCAACTGGGCATCGTGCCCGCAGACCTGCCCGAGATTCGCCTGAGTCGCCAAGGTGACTCTCGTCGGGCAGAAATGACCAATGAGGAGGAGACCAGATGAGATCACACCGGACTTCGGCCCGCCGGGCCGCCGTCCTTGGCGTCGGGGGAGCGGTGGCCGCCGTCCTCCTCGCGGCCTGCGGCGGAGGATCATCGAGCGAGGAAACGTCCGCGCCCCTTGATCCCAATGCGGATCTGAGCAAGCAGTCCATCGTCGTGAGCAATTGGGACGCCTACATGGATCCCGACGCGGCACTGAAGTTCACTGACACCACCAAGGCCAACATGACCGTGGCCAACCACGCAACGAACGAGGAGATCGTCGGCAAGCTCACCGCAGGCGGAGATCCCGGCATCGACGTGGCCTTCGTCTCGGGTCAGTACGCCCAAGCGCTCAACGAGGCCGGTCTACTTGAGCCGATCGATCCCAATCTCGTGCCGAACCTCGCGAACCTCTACCCGGAATCCAAGAACCTGGCCTTCGACCCGGGCAGCACTTTCAGCGTTCCGTACGCATGGGGGACAACGGGGATCTGCTACCGCGAGGACCTCATGGCTTCGCCCCCCACGTCGTGGAACGACCTACTCAACCCGGCTCCGGAGTACGAGAAGAAGACGCTGATGCTGGCCACCCAGCCGTGGATGAACCTCCCTGCTGCCAAGGCCCTGGGTTTCAGTGCCAATACGACGGACACAGCAGAGTTGGACCAGATCAAGCAGCAACTCCTCAAGACCAAGCCGACGCTCCTGGGCTTCGATGATGTGACGTTCTACGAGCGCCTCGCGTCGGGTGAGGTCGTGATGGCAGTGGCATGGGATGGTTGGTGCAACTACTCGGGCGATCCGAACGTCAAGTTCGTGGTGCCGAGTGAGGGCTCTGACCTATGGGCAGACACCATGGTCGTGTTGAAGTCCAGCAAGAATAAGGAAGCCGCCATGGCCTACATCAACTTCATGATCGGTGATGAGATGCAGAGCTGGATGACCAACAACATCCTCTACAAGAGCCCCAATAAGGCGGTGGCAGAGAAGGCCGCAGCTGAGCTGGGCGCCGACTTCCCCAACATCGCCATGACGCCCGCGGACCTGGCCAAGGGCGAGGGACTGATCGATCTTGGTGAAGCGTCCAAGATCTACCAGCAGATCGCCACGGAGGTTCAGGCGAGTTGAGTTCGGCCACGTCACGAGGGGTCCGTCGCCACGGCGACGGGCCCCTCGT
>CAZLNF010000027.1:0-15831 GCA_964560885.1 uncultured Actinomyces sp.
TGATGTAGACGGGCTCGGAGGCGATGTGGGCCTCGGTGTTGCCGCTGCAGTACCAATCGAGGTCGTGGCCGCCGGGACCCCAGCCGCGGCGATCGAACTCCGTGATCGAGACCAACTGCACCTTGGTGTCGTCCGGGCGCTCGACCTCGTCGTAGGCGCGGCGGATGGGCAGCTGCCAGCAGACATCGGGCTTGGTCTTGACGAAGGAGATGCCCTCGCGCAGAGCGAGGCCGTGCAGCGCGCAGCCCTCGCCGCCCTCGAAGCCGGGCCGGTTGAGGAAGATGCAGCCACCGTCTACGACGCGCGTCTTGCGCTCGCCATCGCCGGACTTGACGGTCGTGCCCTTGCGGTGGCCGACGTCGTAGAACTGCCAGTGCTCCCGATCGAGCTTGGCCGCCCACTTGAGGGTGCGCTTCTCATCGGACTTGTCCGTGAAGTGCGCGCCCTGGGTGCAGCAGCCGCTGTCGGGGGCGGTCGCGTAGATCCCCTTGCAGCCGCGACCGAAGATGCAGGTCCACTTGGAGGTCAGCCAGGTGAGGTCGATGCGATAGCGACGGCTCTTCTTGCCGGGGTCGTCGAACTCGACCCAGGCGCGGGGGAAGTCAAGGGGGACCTCAGGCACCCGCTGACCCTAGCGTGCGTCGGCGGGTCCACCACCGCATGCCGCCAGATGAGCGAGTAGCGTGCAGCCGTGCGCCTGGGAGTGCTCGACATCGGCTCCAACACCGTTCACCTTTTGGTGGTCGATGCGCACCAGGGCGCCGCACCCCTCCCCGCGTGGAAGTCCAAGATCTCCCTCCGCCTCGCCGAGCATCTCGGGGCCGATGGCCGCATCGACGACGATGCCCTCGCGGAGCTGATCCGCTTCGCGGGTGAGGCACGCCAGACGGCAGAGGACCTCGGGGTGACGGAGTTCCTCGCCTTCGCGACTTCGGCCGTGCGCGATGCGCCCAATGGGCTCGAGGTGCTCGCCGCCGTGCGCGAGCGCACCGGCATCGAGGTGGAGGTCCTCAGCGGCGAGGAGGAGGCGAGGCTGACCTTCCTCGCCGTACGCCGATGGTTTGGCTGGTCGGCCGGGCGCATCCTCGTGCTCGACATCGGCGGTGGCTCGCTCGAGCTCGCCTCCGGTGCCGACGAGGAGCCCGACGTCGCGCTGTCGCTGCCGCTGGGTGCCGGCCGCCTCACGCGTGATCTGCTCGCCGGCGATCCCCCGGGGGAGGAAGCGGTGCGCGAGGCCCGCCGGGTCGTGCGGGCCAGTCTCGGGACCGTGATCGGTCGTCTCCTGCGCGCCGGCGAACCACGGATCTGCGTGGCGACGTCCAAGACCTTCCGCCAGCTCGCGCGCATCGCCGGAGCCGCGCCGTCCCACGATGGCTACTTCGTCCGGCGCACTCTCTCCCGCGATGACGTGCGTGCGTGGGTGCCCAAGCTCGCGGCGATGACCGCGGCGGAGCGCACGCGCCTGCCGGGGGTCTCCGACTCCCGCGCAGCGCAATTGCTCGCGGGCGCGATCGTCGCGGAGTCGGCCATGGACCTCCTCGGCGTCGAGGAGCTCGAGATCGGGCCGTGGGCACTGCGCGAGGGCGTGATCCTCAGGCGCATCGACGGCCTGGACTCATGATTCAGGCCACCGCGCTCACCGGGCTGACATCCGAGCAGGTCGCCGAGCGCGTCGCGCGCGGTCAGGCCAACGACGCGCCCGACCCGCGCAGCCGCAGCCTCGCGAGCATCATCCGCGCCAACACCCTGACGTGGTTCAACGCCCTCATCGGCTCGCTGTGGGTCGTCATGTGGTTCGTCGCGCCCTTCCAGGACTCGCTCTTCGGCTTCGTCATCGTGGCCAACTCCCTCATCGGGATCGTGCAGGAGTACCGCGCCAGCCGCGCGCTCGCCAAGCTCTCGGTCATCGGCGAGGCCAGGCCCCTCGTGCGGCGCAATGGCGAGGATGTCGAGATCCGACCCTCCGAGGTCGTGCTCGACGACCTCGTCATCCTGAGGTCCGGCGATCAGCTCGTCGTCGACGGCGAGGTGGTCGAGGGCGAGGGCCTCGAGATCGACGAGAGCCTCCTCACGGGCGAGGCGGATCCGGTCGACAAGGCCGTGGGCGACACCGCGATGTCCGGATCCTTCGTTGTCGCAGGGTCGGGGATGTACGTCGCCACGCGTGTGGGCCGCGACTCCTTCGCGGCCGGTCTCACCGCCCAGGCGAAGCAGTTTGCCCAGACGCGCTCCGAGCTGCGCGATGACATCAACCGCTTCATCCGCATCGCGTCGTACATGATCCCGCCCGTCGGGATCCTGCTCCTCGTCTCGCAGTTGCGTGCCAACCAGTCCGTGGACGAGGCCATCCGCGGCACCATCGCCGGTGTCGTGACCATGGTCCCGGAGGGACTGGTGCTGCTCACCAGCATTGCGATGGCCGTGGCCGTGGTGCGCCTGGCGCAGCGCAAGGTGCTCGTGCAGGATCTGCCCGCGGTCGAGGTCCTCGCGCGCGTCGACACCGTGTGCGTCGACAAGACCGGCACGCTCACCGAGCCCGGCATGGCGGTCACGGATGTCGAGGTCCTCGATGACAGCGCAGACGTGGCCGGAGCACTCGCCGCGCTGGGGGCCTCCGAGGAGTCGCCCAACCCCACGCTCCAGGCCGTCGCCCGCGCCTACCCCGAGCCGCAGTGGACACTGCTCGACACCATCGCCTTCTCCAGCGCGCGCAAGTGGTCAGCGGCGACATTCGAAGATCACGGCACCTGGCTGCTTGGCGCACCCGAGGTGATCCTCGGCGAGACCCATCCCGAGGTGCGCGAGCGCGCCGAGTCGCTGGCTGCGCAGGGCTCGCGCGTCCTGCTGCTCGCCCGTACGCGCGGTGCGGCGCCCGATGCCGAAGCAGGCCCCGGCGAGGCCGACCCGGTCGCCCTCATCGTCATCGACCAGCGCCTGCGCCCCGATGCAGCCGAGACAGTCGGCTACTTCCTCGAGCAGGACGTCGCCGTCAAGGTCATCTCCGGTGACAACCCCGCGACCGTGGGCGCAATCGCCACGCAGGCGGGCGTGCCGGGTGCCGGGGACCCGGTCGATGCGCGCGAGCTCAGCGAGGATCCGCAGGAGCTGGCCGATCCTGTCGACCAGCACTCGGTCTTCGGCCGCGTGACCCCCGCGCAGAAGCAGGCCATGGTCGGAGCGCTGCACCTGCGGCATCGCACGGTGGCGATGACGGGCGATGGCGTCAACGACGTCCTGGCACTCAAGCAGGCAGATCTCGGGATCGCCATGGGATCGGGCTCGTCGGCGACCCGCGCGGTCGCTCAGCTGGTGCTGCTCGACAACAAGTTCTCGGTCATGCCGGACGTCGTGTCCGAGGGACGCCGGGTGCTCGGCAATATCGAGCGCGTCGCGGATGTCTTCCTCACCAAGACCTTCTACGCCACGATCATCTCGGCCTTCATCGGACTCACCGTCCTCTTCTCCTTCTCGGCGACGGGTGAGCCGCTCGAGTTCCCCTTCCTGCCGCGGCACTTCACGCTCATCAGCTCGCTCACCATCGGCATCCCGGGCTTCTTCCTCGCCCTCATGCCCAATACCGAGCGCTTCCGCCCTGGCTTCCTGCGCAGGGTGCTGCTCTTCGCCGTACCCGCGGGGATCATCTGCGCCACGGCGGGACTGGGCACCTACCTCGTCGTCCTGTCGATCGGCGAGCCCCTGGCAGATGCGCGGTCGGCCGCCGCGATCGCGCTCTTCATCGTCGCCTTCGCCGTGCTCGTGCAGTCGGCTCGACCGCTCAACCTCGTGCGGCTCGGCGTATGCGCCGCGATGCTCCTGTCCTTCATCGTGGTGCTCCTGGTGCCCTGGCTCAGCAACTTCTTCGCGATCTACCTGCAGCCCGAGCGCGACAGCGCGATCGCCCTGGCCTTCGGCCTCGGGGGAGCCCTGCTCGTCGCCATCGCCACGCGGATCACTGACCGCCTGCGCCGCGCATGAGCCCCCGGGCTTTGCGACACTGAGCACGTGACCCGCGTGCCCGTCGCCTTGTCGACGTCCTCCGTCTTCCCGGACGGCACGGCCGCGGCATTCGAGATGGCCTCGCGGCTGGGATACGACGGCGTCGAGGTCATGGTGATGACCGATGCGGTGAGCCAGGATCCCGTAGCCCTGCGCCGGCTCTCCGATCACTACGCCGTCCCGATCCTGTCCGTGCACGCGCCGTGCCTGCTGGTGACGCAGCGCGTGTGGGGCACCGATCCCTGGGGCAAGCTCGTGCGCGCACGCGAGGTGGCCGAGGAGCTAGGCGCCGAGACGGTCGTCGTGCATCCGCCCTTCCGCTGGCAGCGTGACTACGCACGGGAGTTCGTCGCGGGGCTGGCGCGCATGGAGGGGGAGACTCCGATCCGCTTCGCGGTGGAGAACATGTATCCCTGGCGCGCGGGGTCTCGCGAGGTCAAGGCCTACAGCCCGGGCTGGGATGTCCGCGACGAGGACTATCCCCACACCACTCTCGACCTCTCCCACACTTCGGTGTCCGGCACCGATGCGCGCGACATGGCCTATGACCTCGGCGAGCGCCTCGCCCACGTGCACCTCGCCGACGGCTCGGGCTCGGCACGCGACGAGCACCTCATCCCGGGGCGTGGCACGCAGCCCTGCGCCGAGGTGCTGCTCGACCTCGCCGCGAGAGGCTTCGACGGGACCGTGGTGGTCGAGGTGTCGACCCGTCGCGCTGCCAACCGCGCGGAGCGCGAGGCGGACCTCGCGGAGGCCCTGGCCTTCGCGCGGCGTCACCTCGGTCAGGTCCCGGCGACTCAGGCCCCCGCCTAGAGTGGGCGAAATGGCAGACGAGTCGCCGGCGGAGCCGGCCCGGGGCAGCAGTGATCAGGTGCGCGATGCAGCTATCGCCGCCGCGCGCAACGCCTTCGCCGCGGGGAGCTACGCCCGGACGACCTTCAAGGGGCTGGCCGCGGCCGCGGGGGTCGCGCCCACGGTCCTGCGCAAGTACTACGACAACAAAGACGCGGTCTTTGCCGCCGCGCTGAGGTTCCCCACCGATCCCGTCGGCGCGGTGCCGACCCTGCTGGCACCCGGTGTCGAGGGACTTGGCGAGCGCCTGGTGAGGTTCACGCTCGACACGCTGGGCGACCCCCAGGTGCGCGATGACCTCATGTCGATGGCCCGCTCGGGTGCATCGGCCGCGGCACTCACCAAGTCGCTGCAGGACTACCTCGACACGACCGTCATCGATCGCGTCGTGACGGCCGTCGGTGTGCCCGATGCCCGCATGCGCGTGGCACTCATCTCGAGTTACCTCATCGGTGTCGCAGCGGGCCGCTATGTCATGCGCATCGAGCCGCTCGCCTCGGCAAGCGAGGAGTACGTCGTCCGCCTTGTCGCGCCGACGATCCAGGCACTGCTCGACCCCAGGACATCGCTTCCGAAGCCGACTCCGTCGGGGCAGGCGCGATGATCGCCGTCATCGGGGCCGGAGCGATGGGCGAGGTCTTCGTGGCCGGGCTGCTGCGCGCGGGGACCGATCCGAGCAGGCTTGTCATCTCCGAGAAGCGGGCCGAGCGTGCCGACGAGGTGTCGCAGCGACACGGGGTGCGCGCGGTGACCATCGCCGAGGCGGCGCGCGAGAGCGCCACCGTGCTGCTGCTCGTGAAGCCCCAGGACATCCCGGGCGTCATCGACGAGATGTCCGCGCTCATCGCCGACGGCACCGTCGTCATCTCCCTCGCCGCCGGAGTGCGGCTCGCCGCGCTCGAGTCCGGCCTGCCGCGCGCGGCGGTCGTGCGCGCAATGCCCAATACCCCCGCCCTCGTCGACCTGGGCATCACCGCCATCTCGCCCGGCTCCTCCTGCTCACCCCAGCAGGCCGACTACGTCGAGAGCCTGCTGTCCGCGGTCGGACCCGTCGTCCGCGTCCCGGAAGATCTGCAGGACGCCGTCACGGCGACCTCGGGCTCGGGACCGGCGTATGTCTTCCGGCTCATCGAGGCCATGATCGCGGGCGCGATCGAGATGGGGATCGATCCGGCCGTGGCCCATCAACTCGTCACCCAGACGGTCCTGGGGGCCGCGACCATGGCGGCTCGACCGGGCGCCGATCCGGCCGCCTTGCGCACCCAGGTCACCTCTCCGGGCGGCACGACGGCGGCCGCTCTGTCCGTCTTCGAGTCGGGAGACCTCGCGGGTCTCGTCGCGGAGGCCATGCGCGCGGCCCGCGACCGCGGGCGGGAGCTCGGGGCGTGAGCGACTCGGTCGCGGTCGTCTGGGACGAGGCACTGCGTGCCTACGACTTCGGCCCCGGCCATCCGCTCGCACCGATCCGCGTGCAGCTCGCCATGCGCCTGGCGCGCGAGTTCGGCCTCCTCGAGAGCCCGGGCGTCGAGGTCCTTGCCCCTGTCGTGCCGGCCACTCTCGAGCAGCTCGCCGACGTGCACGACCTCGAGTACATCGCCGCGGTGCAGCGCGCGTCCTTGGATCCGCGCGATGCCGATGCCGGACGCGGCCTCGGCACGCCCGACGATCCCGCCTTCCTCGGCATGCACGAGGCATCCGCTCTCGTGGCGGGCGCGACGCTCGCAGCAGCGCAGGCGGTGCACTCGGGGCGTGCGCAGCACGCGGTCAACATCGCGGGCGGCCTGCACCATGCGATGCCCGACGCGGCCGCCGGCTTCTGCATCTACAACGACATCGGGGTGGCGATCGCCTGGCTGCTCGCCCAGGGGGTGCAGCGGATCGCCTACATCGACGTCGACGTCCACCACGGCGACGGCGTACAGCAGATGTTCTACGACGATCCGCGCGTGCTCACGGTCTCGCTGCACGAGAGCCCCCTCACGCTCTTCCCCGGCACGGGATTTGCCGAGGAAACCGGGGGGCCGGGGTCCCTGGGAAGCGCAGTGAATGTGGCACTTCCGGCGGGCACGGGCGACCAGGGCTGGCTGCGTGCCTTCCACGCGATCGTCCCCGACATCCTCGAGGCATTCGACCCGCAGGTGATCGTGAGTCAGCACGGATGCGACACGCACATTGACGACCCGCTCGCTCATCTGGCGCTCACCGTGGATGGTCAGCGCATGTCCTACGAGGCCATTCATCGCTGGGCGCATCGCTACGCGAGCGGGAGATGGATCGCCGTAGGGGGTGGCGGCTACGAGTGGGTGGATGTCGTGCCACGCGCGTGGACACATCTCATCGCGGAGGCCGCAGGCACTCCGATCGATCCGCAGGCGCAGACACCCGAGGGCTTCCGCGAGTTCGTCGCGCAGACCCTCGGTCGCACCGCACCGGCGCGCATGACCGATGGGGCCCACCCCTGGCCCAAGCCCTTCGACCAGGGATTCGATCCGGCGGATCCTGTCGACGCCGCCATCCTCGCGACGCGCACCGCGGTCTTCCCCCTCCACGGCCTCGTCGCCGATCCCGACCCCTGGTTCTAGGCCGCCGGCGACCCCCTCTCCGCGCTGCCTCGGCGCCCACTAGGCTCGAAATCTCGATTCCGCGTGACGGGCGGGACGCAGTGCAGTAGCGTCGCGGCGTCACGGGGTGCGAGACATCCCGACCGGAGGCAAGGAGCAGACATGAGCGGTGGACCTGAGCGCCCCCTGGCGGAGGTGCGTTTCCTCACCGTCGCCGAAGTTGCGTCGCTCATGCGCGTGTCCAAGATGACGGTGTACCGACTCGTCCACGCTGGTGAGTTGCCTGCCGTGCGGGTGGGCCGTTCCTTCCGCGTGCCTGAGCAGGCAGTCCACGACTACCTGCGCACCTCCTACATCGAGGCCGGCTGAGCACAGCGGCTTCGCCGGCCCTGCGGGCTACGCCGCCTGCGGCAGCCCCGAGCCGATCGGATAGTGTCAAGCCTCCCGGGAGTGCGCCGGGATCTTCGCGGACTGAATGAGGTATTCGATGGGCTCGGTGGTCAAGAAGCGCCGCAAGCGCATGGCCAAGAAGAAGCACCGCAAGCTGCTCAAGCGCACGCGCGTTCAGCGCCGCAACAAGAAGTAGCTGGCCATGGGTCGCGTCGTGCTCGTCACGGGCGCTGCCCGCCACCTCGGTGGCCTCATGGTTCGGGCCCTCGTCCGCGACTCTTCGGTCGATCGGGTGGTCGGCGTCGACGTCGTACCCCCGCGGCGCCCCCTACTCGGGGCCGAGTTCATCCGAGCGGATATCCGCAATCCCGTCATCGGGCGCGTCCTTTCCTCGGCCGAGGTCGACACGGTCGTGCACATGGGCGTCATCGCCACGTCGCAGCAGGCGGGTGGCCGCACCGCGATGAAGGACATCAACGTCATCGGCACGATGCAACTCCTCGCCGCCTGCCAGAAGTCGGAGTCCGTCAGCCGCCTCGTCGTGAAGTCCACTTCGTCCGTCTACGGCGCGGGGCCCCGCGACCCCGCGCTCTTCACCGAGGGCATGTCACCCAAGCATCCGCCGACTTCGGGATGGGCCAAGGACTCCGTCGAGGTCGAGGGCTACGTGCGTGGCTTCGCACGTCGGCGGCCTGACGTCGATGTGTCGATCCTGCGCCTCGCCAATGTCATCGGGCCGCGCGTCGAGACCGCGATGACGGCGTACTTCACCCTGCCGCTCATCCCCACGGTGATGGGCTTCGATGCGCGCCTGCAATTCATCCACGAGGACGACGCCATCACCGCGCTGCATCGGGCCGTGACCGGTGCCTCCACGGGTGTCTTCAACATCGCCGGTGACGGCGTCCTGGCGCTCTCCCAGGCGGTGCGCCGCACCGGGCGCCCCACCATCTCCGTGCCGGCGGGCATGCTCGGGGTCGTGGGCCGGGCTCTGGCCCCCACTCGGCTGGTCGACTTCTCCGCGGAGCAGGTCCGCTTCCTCACCTACGGGCGCGCCATCGACACCGGTCGCGCCCAGCGCGAACTCGGCTTCATCGCCAAGCGGTCGACATCGGCGGCATTCGATGAGTTCCTCGCGGGCCACGACCTGCGTCCCGGCTTCGTCAACGGCATCCTCGACGGTGCCGCCAGCCTGCTCTCGTCTCGGGGGGCCGCGCATGCCTGACGCCCGGATCATCCCGCTCGACCCCGAGGGTCACCGAGCATCGCGCGCCGACGTCGACGAGGGCGCGGGATTCCTCGACTTCCTGCGCCGTCGACTGACCGGTGACTACACGGTCGACGACTTCGGCTTCGATGCCGACCTGACCGACCACGTGCTCATCCCGCCGCTGCGACCCCTCTTCGAGCGGTGGTTCCGCGTGGAGGTGCGCGGTATCGACCGGGTCCCCTCGACGGGCGGCGCGCTCATCGTCGCCAACCACTCGGGCACCATCGCACTCGATTCGCTGATGACGCAGGTCGCGCTCTATGACCACCACCCGGCTCAGCGCCACCTGCGCATGCTGGGTGCCGACCTGGTCTTCCAGACACCCTTCCTCGCCGCGCTCGCACGCAAGGCCGGGCACACGCTCGCCTGCATGCCCGATGCGGAACGACTCCTCGCGGGCGGCGAGCTCGTGGGTGTCTGGCCCGAGGGCTTCAAGGGGGTCGGGAAGCCCTTCAGCGAGCGCTACAAACTGCAGCGCTTCGGGCGCGGGGGCTTCGTCTCGGCTGCGCTGCGGACCGGCGTACCCATCATCCCCACCGCCATCGTGGGTGCCGAGGAGACCTATCCCATGCTCGGCAACATCGCCCCGCTCGCGCGGCTGCTGGGCCTGCCGTACTTCCCGATGACGCCGACCTTCCCGTGGCTCGGCCCGCTCGGGATGGTCCCGCTGCCGAGCCGCTGGATCATCGAATTCGGCGAGCCGGTGCACACCGAGGACCTCGCCGAGGACGCCGATGATCCGATGGCCGTCCTCGAGCTCACCGACGCCGTGCGCGAGCGCATCCAGCAGTCGCTCTACCGACTCCTCGTCCAGCGCGAGTCAACCTTTTAGTCCCTTAGCGGCGAACGAGTCTGCCCACGGCGTAGCCGGCGGCGACGCCCAGGCCCACTCCCGCCGTCGCGGCGATTGCGGGGACGGCGGCGCGACGTGCCTGCGCGCGGCGACGGAAGTCCAGAATCGGCCAGTCGTTGTCTCGCGCATGGGCGCGCAGGAGTGCATCGGGATTGACGGCGACCGGGTGCCCGACGAGCGACAGCATGGGGATGTCGTTGGCTGAGTCGGAGTACGCCGAGCAGCGCGAGAGATCCAGCCCCTCGCGATCGGCGATGGCCCGCACGGCCTCGGCCTTGGCAAGGCCGTGGAGCGGTGCGCCCACCAGTCGCCCGGTGTAGACACCGCCGCGCACCTCGGCCACCGTGCCGAGCGCGCCCGTGAGGCCCAGGTGCTTGGCGATGATCGTGGCGAGCTCGACCGGCGTGGCCGTGACCAGCCACACCCGCTGGCCCGCGTCGAGGTGCTCCTGCGCGAGCGCCAGCGTGCCGGGGATGAGCTTGTCCGACATCTCCTCGTCGAAGATCTGCTCGCCGAGGTCCACGAGCTCATCCACGCGGCGACCCGCGACGAAGGACAGTGCCGAGGCGGTGGCCGAGGCCATGTCCTCCAGGTCCTCCGAGCCGCTCAGGACGAAGCGGAGCTGGCGGCGGCCGAAGTCCACGACCTGTCGGGCGTCGAAGAAGCGTCGGCGTGCCAGGCCCACCGCGAAATGGAAGATGCTCGCCCCGCGCATGATGGTGTTGTCGACATCGAAGAACGCCGCGGCGGTCGGATCGACCGGCGCACCGCCCTCGGGCATGACCTCGGCCGCAGCCGCTGCCGCCTCGCCGGCATGGCGGTAGGCGGGCAGCACGGGCGAGCGACGGACCATTCGGCCAGACTAAGGGGGTGGCAGATGAGCGCGTGATCCTCGTGGGCAAGCCGGGCTGCCACCTCTGCGATGACGCGAGGGCGATCGTGGCGGCCGTGTGCGATGAGACGGGGGTTGCCTGGGGGGAGGTCTCGATCCTCGACGATCCCGAGCTCGCCGATCGCTACGCCGAGCAGATCCCCGTGGTCCTCGTGGACGGGGTGGTCCACGACTTCTGGCGCGTGGACGCGGGGCGGCTCCGGCAGGCAGTCACGACCACGTAGACACCGATATTCGGACGGAAGCGTCCGTTGAGGTTTGTATCCGGCGTTCACAAGCGCCTACCCTGGGGTCTCACCCGCCGGCTACCCGCCGCGCCTGTACCGCCAGGTAGGTCTCACCGTGTCCCTTCGAATCGCGCCCTCGCGCGCTCGTGACGAGGTGCCCACGGCCACCGTGGAGCGACTCCCGGTGTATCTCCACGTCCTCGACCGCCTCCGGGCCTCCGGTGTCGCCACGGTCTCCTCGGCCGAGCTGGCCGAGCGCAGCGGGGTGACGAGCGCCAAGCTGCGCAAGGACCTGTCCCACCTCGGCTCCTTCGGCACGCGCGGTGTGGGCTACGACGTCGACTTCCTCCACCGCAGCATTGCCGGCTGGCTCGGAGTGCATGAGCCGCTGAGCGTGGTCATCGTCGGCCTCGGCAATCTCGGGCATGCGCTCGCGACCTACCGCGGGTTCGCGGGCGGAGGCTTCCGGATCGTCGGCCTCATCGACGTCGATCCCGGTGTCATCGGCCGCGAGGTGCCGTGCGGGGACGCGTCGCTCACCGTGCGTCCCCTTGCTGACCTCGCGCAGGTCGCGGCCAGCGCGCAGATCGGAGTCATCGCCACGCCGGGTGGCGCTGCCCAGGATGCGTGCGATCGCCTTGTTGCTGCCGGCATCACGCACATTCTCAGCTTCGCGCCTCGCTTCCTCTCGGTGCCTCCGGGAGTCGAGGTCCGCGCGATCGATGTCGGCGTCGAACTGCAGATCCTGGCCTTCCGGCAACGCCAAGCAGCGCACGAACCCGGGGCGGTGAGCGCATAGTCGCTCCCGCCCATCCGCAGACCACCCACCTCCCACGATCCGAAGGTTCCCCGTGAGCGCAACCCGTACGAAGAAGAAGCTCGGCCCCGTCGCCCTCGTCGCGGCCGGCCCGGGCGACCCCGAACTCTTGACGCTGCGTGCCGCCGAGCTCCTCCGCACGGCCGAGCGCGTCGTCGCCGACTTCGATGCCGTCGACATCGCGCGCGGCTTCGTCCGCGACGATGCCGAGCTCGTGGCTGCCGTCGACGCCAAGGGCCTTCCCCTGGATCACGCGGGCCGCGCCAAGCTCGTGATCGATTCAGCGCGCGATGGCCTGCGCACCGTGCGCCTGCTCGCCGGCGATCCCGTGCTCGATGGATCCCTCGCCGTGGAGTCGGCAGCGCTGCGCAAGGCCAAGGTCCCCTTCGAGATCGCCCCCGGTGTGAGCACGGCCGTGGCCGTGCCCGCCTACGCCGGCCTGGGACTCACCGGTCGCCGCAGCCGCGAGGTGCACGTCGTCAGCGCCTCCGACCCCGATGTCGATTGGACCCCGCTCGCACGCGATCGCGTGACGGTCGTCGTGCCTGACGGCGCTGACGCTGCACCGGCGATTGCCAAGGCCCTCGTCACCGCAGGGCGTCCGGGGGATACCCCCATGATCATCACGCGCGGCGGCACGACCGTGGAGCAGCGCTCGATCATCACCACGCTCGACGACGTCGCCAACGACGTCAAGGTCGCGAAGCAGGCCGGCCCCGGAGTGGTCGTGGTCGGCGAGGTCGTGACCCAGCGTGAGCGGATGGCGTGGTTCGACGTCAAGCCGCTCTTCGGCTGGCGCGTGCTCGTGCCGCGAACCCAGGACCGCGCCGACGACCTGCTCGATCGACTCGTCCGCTTCGGTGCGATCCCGGTCGAGGTGTCGACCATCAGCGTCGAGCCCCCGCGCACGCCCCAGCAGATGGACCGGGCCGTGCACGGCCTCGTCTCGGGTCGCTACGAGTGGATCGGCTTCACGAGTGTCAACGCCGTGCGCGCGGTGCGCGAGAAGCTCGAGCAGTACGGCCTCGACGCCCGCTCCTTCGCCGGACTCAAGGTCGCGGCGGTCGGGGCCGACACGGCGAGGGCGCTCGTGGCCTTTGGCGTGCAGCCTGACCTCGTGCCGGTGGGCGAGACGTCCACGCAGGCGCTCCTCGAGGAGTGGCCGCCGTACGACGAGCTGATCGACCCCATCAACCGCGTCTTCCTCCCGCGCGCCGACATCGCCACGGAGACCCTCGCCGCCGGTCTCGCGGAGCTCGGCTGGGAGGTCGAGGACGTCACGGCGTACCGGACCGTGCGCGCTGCGCCGCCGCCCGCCGAGACGCGCGAGGCCATCAAGTCAGGTGGCTTCGATGCCGCGCTCTTCACCTCGAGCAGCACGGTGCGCAATCTCGTGGGCATCGCGGGCAAGCCGCACACCACGACGATCATCGCCTGCATCGGGCCGCAGACGGCCAAGACCGCGGAGGAGCATGGCCTGCGCGTCGATGTGCTCGCGGAGGACCCCACCGCCGTCTCGCTCGCCGAAGCCCTCGCGGCCCATGGCGAGGAGCTGCGCCTCGCGGCGCTCGAGGCCGGGGAGTCCTCCTGGCGTCCGAGTCGTCGCCGCGCGGCCGCGCGCCGCAAGGCGACCTGAGCCCTGAGATGACAAGCCAGAGCGACCGCACGGTCGTGCACGTGCTGCGTCACGGCGAGGTACACAATCCGGAGGGCGTCCTCTACGGGCGCCTCCCGGACTACCACCTCTCCGATCGCGGTCGTGCGATGGCCGATCGTGCTGCCGAGGCCCTGTCCGGTCGCGATATCGCTCGGGTGGTCGCCTCGCCCTTGGACCGGGCGCAGGAGACGGCATCTCCCATCGCCGCGGTGCACGGGCTCGAGATCGTCACCGACCCGCGGGTCATCGAGGCCGGCAACGTCTTCGAGGGTCAGCGCGTGGGCGTGGGCGATGGCGTCCTGCGTGAGCCCCGTGCCTGGCGACACCTGTGGAATCCCTTTACGCCGTCCTGGGGCGAGCCCTATGTCGACCTCGCCGATCGGATGACCGAGGCGATCCACGATGCGCGCGACCAGAGCCGTGGGCGCGAGACCGTGATCGTGAGCCACCAGCTCCCGATCTGGATCGCCCGTCTGCACGCCGAGGACAAGCGCCTGTGGCACGACCCCCGCAAGCGCGAATGCTCACTCGCTTCACTCACATCCTTCGAGTTCGACGGCGATCGCCTGGCGTCCGTCGCCTATTCCGAGCCCGCGGCCGATTTGCTGCCCGGAGCCAAGGGCCGGGGTGCCTGACTCCTGCCGTCGTGTGACGATCGACGTATGCGACGACTGATCCCCGCGCTGGCTGCGGTCCTCCTCATCACCGCCTGCGGCTCCGCGGGCGCGAGCAGCGATGAGGGTGACGGGACGGCGTTCGTCGCTGGCGATGGCTCGATCGTGCTCATCGCTCCCGAGGAGCGCGGCCCCGCGCCCGATCTGGTCGGGCCCACGCTCGAGGGTGGAGAGTTCCGCCTGCGTGACCACATCGGCGAGGTCGTCGTACTCAACGTCTGGGCATCCTGGTGCGCCCCCTGCCGCGCCGAGGCTCCCGAGCTTGAGGCCGTCTGGCGCAACGTGCGCGACGACGGCGTGCAGTTCGTCGGTCTCGACACGCGAGACACCGTCGAGGCAGCCTTGGCCTTCATTGACTCGTACGACATCACCTACCCCAACGTGATCGACGCCGACGGCAGGCTCCAACTCCTCTTCAGTGACACGCTGCCACCGCAGGCGATCCCCTCGACCCTGGTCGTCGATCGCGAAGGCCGAGTGGCCGGCCGCATCCTGGGCCGCGTCACCGAGGCGACGCTGACGGCTCTCATCGAGGACGTCGCGAAGTCGTAGGCTGCTGACGTGGGCATCGCGGAGACCGTGGCGAGCGGAAGCCTCATCCTCGCCATGCTCCTGGCCTTCGCGGCCGGGATCGTGTCCTTTGCCAGCCCGTGCGTCCTGCCCCTCGCGCCGGGCTATCTCTCCTATGTCACCGGTCTCACCGGTGCTGAGATTGCAGGCGAGGAGCGGGGAGGCACCACGACCGTGGCGGTCAAGAGCCGCGTCCTGCTGGGCAGCGTGCTCTTTGTCCTCGGCTTCTCCGTGGTCTTCGTGTCCTACGGGCTGCTCTTCGGCGGCCTGGGGTCGCTGCTACTGGAATATCAGGCGGTCATCAGCCGCGTCCTCGGTGTGATCGTCATCGTGATGGGCCTGTCCTTCATGGGCGTCCTGCCCGGCATGCAGCGCGAGTGGCGCATGCACCGCATGCCGAGTTACAGCGTGTGGGGCGCTCCCGTGCTCGGCATCCTCTTCGGCCTGGGCTGGACCCCGTGCATTGGCCCGGCGCTCACGGCGGTGCAGAGCCTGGCCTTCACGGAGGCGAGCGCAGCACGCGGTGCACTGTTGTCCATGGTCTACTGCCTCGGCCTCGGGCTGCCCTTCATCCTGCTCGGGCTGCTCTTCCGCCAGGCTGCCGGCACGCTCGCGTGGGTGCGCCGGCACTACGTGCTCATCATGCGCATCGGCGGTGGCCTGCTCGTGGCGATCGGCATCCTGCTCGTCACCGGCGTATGGGACTCGCTCACGATCTGGATGCGCACGCTCGTGCCAGGCTTCGAGACGCCGATCTAGGACACCTGGGAGCGCGCGCTCGGCACTCCCGGGGCAGACTGGATATTGAGATGACCACCACTACCGATCTGCCCCCCGCCGAGCCCGCGGCCCCGCCGCCGCTCGACGCGGTCGGCTTCGCCCGGTGGTGCTGGCGCCAGCTCACGAGCATGCGCATAGCGCTGCTCCTGCTCTTCCTCCTCGCGATTGCCGCGATCCCCGGCTCCGTGCTCCCGCAGCGAGGCCTCGACCCCATCCGGGTCACCGAGTGGATCGAGGGCAACCCGACCTGGGGTCCGATCCTCGATCGACTCGGGTTCTTCGATGTCTACGC
>CAZLNF010000028.1:0-4601 GCA_964560885.1 uncultured Actinomyces sp.
TGCGCCGGATCATCGACGAGACCGGCGTGATCCCGGCCATGAACCAGATCGAGCTGCACCCATGGCTCCCGCAGACGCACCTGCGCGACATCGACGCACGCCTCGGTATCAAGACCGAGGCCTGGAGCCCGCTCGGTTCGGGTCAGCTCATCGACAACCCGGTCATCGCCCAGGTCGCCGCCAAGCACGGCAAGTCGCCCGCCCAGGTGATGATCCGCTGGAGCATCCAACTCGGCAACATCGTGCTGCCCAAGTCGGTCACGCCCGCCCGCATCGAGCAAAACATCGACGTCTTCGACTTCGTCCTTGACGACGCCGACATGGACGCGATCGCGACACTCGAGTCGGGCCGGCGTACCGGACCCAATCCAGACGACTTCAACGAGGCTTAGCCAGCCGCCAGATACCGTCTACTCGTGGCGGCCCTGAGCAATCTGCGCGCTGTCCTCGCCGTCCGCGACTTCCGGCGGCTCTTCTCCGTCCGGCTAGCGGGGCAATTCGGCGACGGCCTGCTGCAGGCGGCCCTCGCGACCTTCGTGCTCTTCTCGCCGGAGCGCCAGCCCACGGCCGCGTCCGTCGCCGGGGCTTTCGCCGTGCTCTTCCTGCCCTACTCGCTCGTCGGACCCTTCGCCGGGGTGTTCCTCGACGAGTGGCGCCGGCGCCAAGTGCTCGTCTACGCCAACCTCCTTCGCGGGGTGCTTGTCGTCGGCGTGGCTGCGCTCGTCTGGGCACGCCACGACGGCCTCGACCTCGCTGTCGCCGTCCTCCTGGTGCTGGGAGTGGCCCGCTTCGTCCTCGCGGGGCTCGCCGCATCGCTGCCGCACGTCGTCGACGGGCCACTGCTCGTCACCGCGAACGCGCTGTCGCCCACGGCCGGCACGATGGCCGTCGTCGCGGGAGGCCTCGTCGGCGTCGTCATCCGAGGAGTGGCGGGAGGCGGTGACACCGGCAGCGTCATCGTGCTCGCCTGCGCCGTTACGGCGTACGTCCTCGCCGCGCTCCTCGCGACCCGGATGGACAAGGACCGACTCGGACCCGACGAGGACACCGTGCGCAATACGGTGCTCGGCGTCCTGCAGGGCCTCGGCGACGGCTTCCGGCAGCTGGCCGCGCATCCGATCGCCGGACGCGCCGTCCTGGTCGTCATCATCCAGCGCCTGGCCTTCGGCGCGCTCACGGTGCTCGCGCTACTGCTGCTGCGCAACACGCTCAACCCTGCCGCGGATCCCGACGCGGCCCTCGGGCAATTCGCCTTCATCACTGCGGCGGCGGGTGGTGGTGCACTCCTCGGCGCCATCGTGACTCCCGGGCGCGTGCGCCGCATGGGATACGTGCCCTGGACCGTGGTCGCCGTCGCCCAGGCGGCGCCCCTCGTCGCCATCGGCGTGATCGCGGGCATGTACCTCCCCGCGCTGTGGCCGCTGCTCATCGCGGCGCTGTCGCTCGGCTTCGCCAACCAGGCATCCAAGGTGGCGTGCGACACCCTCATCCAGCGCGAGATCGACGACGACTACCTCGGCCGCGTGTTCGCTCTCTTCGATGTCGGCGTCAACGTCGCGCTCGTGCTGGGAATCGTGGCTGTGGCCTTCACCAGTCCCGAGTCGGGCATCGCGCCCGTCGCGGTGGTCGTCGTCGGAGTTGTCATAGCGGGCAATGCCGCGTGGTACCACGGGATAGGCGCCAAAGCCCGCGAGCGGCGCCGTGCAGGCGGCTAGGCTGCCGTCGTGACCGAGACTGCAGCCCCTCCTGCCCCCGCCAAGCGCCGCATCGGAGCCCGCTCCATTGCCGCCGTCCTGGCCCTCATCCTCGGCCTCGGCCTGCTGCCCCTGGGCACCGTGACCTACTGGGGCCACCGCACCGTCACTGACACGGAGCGCTACCTCGAGACGATGGAGCCACTCGCCTACAACGAGCAGGTCCAGGACTCCCTGTCGGTCTTCATCACCGACAAGATCGAGGAGCAGGTCGACCCCGAGGCGCTGGTCAACCAGGTCTTCGCGGGTCTCATCGAGCAGTACCCCTCACTCAAGGCACTCGTCCCCATCGTCGCGGGCGCGGTCGATTCGCTCATCGCTCAGGTCGTCGACCGGCTGGTGCGGTCCGAGCAGTTCCAGCAGCTGTGGAACCTCGCCAACACCGCCGCGCAGAAGAGCCTCATCGCCATTCTCGAGGGTCGAGATGACGGCCCGGTGTCACTGCAGGGCGATGAGGTCGTGCTCGACATCGGCGTACTCATCGACCAGGTCAAGCAGGGACTCGTCGACCAGGGATTCGCCGCCGCCGCCAACATCAACGTGGCCCAGGCCGATAGGCAGATCGTCCTGCTCGAGGCGCCGCAGCTGGCTCAGATCCGCACGATCTACTCCTTCACCTCGCCCGTGGCCGCGGGTCTCGTCTTCTTCGCGGTGCTGCTCCTCGTCCTCGCGGTGGTGCTGGCTCGTCGCCGCCCGCGCATGGTGGCCTGGGCCGGTGGTGGTGCCGCCGTGGGTGGGGCGCTGCTCGTCGTCGGACTGGGCATCGGCAACTCGGTCTTCGTCAACACTCTCGAAGGGACTCCCTTCGAGCAGGCATCGCAGGCCTTCTACGACCAGCTCCTGAAGTTCCTCTACAACGGTTCCTACTCCCTCATCGCGCTCGGCATCATCGTGATGGCCGTCGGCCTCTACCTGTGCGGGGCACGCTGGGCGGTGGAGTTGCGATCCGCGGTCAACAACCTCGCCGACGACATCGCGGGGACTATCCCCGCAGGACCCATCACGTCATCGGGCGCGTGGGTCGCTGCTCATGCCCGGTGGCTCCGCGTCGCCGTGGGCGTGCTCTTTGCCATCATCGTCGGCATCGGCAACGACCTCTCCGTCGCGCGCTCCATCTGGGCCGCGCTCATCGCCCTGGTGCTCCTTGGCGTCATCCAGGTCTGGGCAGCTTCGGGTCGGCGTACTCCCGCGGAGCAGGTCCCGGCGTAGTCCGCCCACGGCCAGGGCAAGAGTCCGGGAGCCTCAGGGCTGACGCGCCGCCCACCAGGCACGCAACTCACGCTCAGCCTCGTCTTCGCCGAGCGGGCCTCGGTCCAGGCGCAGCTCGAGCATGAAGTTGTACGCCGCACCGACCTCGCGGCCGGGCGGTATCCCGAGGATCTCCATGATCCGATTGCCGTCGAGATCAGGCCTTATCGCGTCGAGTTCCTCCTGCGCGGCGAGGACCTCGATGCGCTCCTCCAGGCTGTCGTAGGCCGCCTGCAGCGCAAGCGCGCGCTTGCGATTGCGGGTGGTGCAGTCGGCGCGGGTGAGTTTGTGCAGTCGCGTGATCTGGTCGCCCGCATCCCGCACATAGCGGCGCACCGCGGAGTCGGTCCACTCGCCCGTGCCGTAGCCGTGGAAGCGCAGGTGAAGCTCGGTGAGCTTCGCGACGTCGTCGACGACTTCATTGGGGTAGCGCAGCGCGGTGAGGCGCTTGCGCACCATGCGCGCACCCACGACCTCGTGGTGATGGAAGGACACGCCTCCGTCGCTCTCGAAGCGACGAGTCTTGGGCTTGCCAATGTCGTGCAAGAGCGCGGCGAGCCGCAGCACGAGGTCGGGCCCCGAGGCAGGCTCATGCGAGGTCTCCAGGTCGATCGCCTGCTCCATCACGATGAGCGAGTGTTCGTAGACATCCTTGTGCCGGTGATGCTCATCGATCTCAAGTTGCAGGCCGGGGAGTTCCGGCAGGACGTACGCCGCAAGGCCGGTCTCGACGAGCACCGCGAGACCCAGGCGTGGGCGTGCTCCGAGGAGAAGCTTGCTCAGTTCATCGCGAATGCGCTCCGCGGACACGATCTCTAGACGTGCCGCCATCTCGCGAATCGCGGTGAGGACATCGGGCGCGATGGTGAAGCCGAGCTGGGAGACGAAGCGCGCAGCACGCATCATGCGCAGCGGGTCGTCGCCGAAGGACTCCTGCGGGGCGATGGGGGTGCGCAGGATGCGATCACCGAGGTCGCGCATGCCATCGTGGAGGTCGACGAACTCCAGGGTCGGGAGTCGCACGGCCATGGCGTTGACCGTGAAGTCGCGTCGAGCCAGGTCTCCCGCCAGGGTGTCGCCGAAGGTCACCTCGGGCTTGCGCGAGTCCGCTCCGTAGGACTCCGAGCGGTAGGTCGTGATCTCGAGGGTGAGGTCGTCCTTGCGCGCGCCCACGGTGCCGAATTTCATGCCGACGTCCCAGACGTGGTCGGCCCAGCCGCGCACGAGTTGCTCGATGCGTTCGGGTCGGGCATCCGTGGTCAGATCGAGGTCATGGGCAACGCCCGGACGGCCCAGCATGATGTCTCGGACGGGGCCTCCCACGAGGGCGAGCTCGTGTCCAGCCTCAGCGAAGCGAGTCGTGAGAGGGCCCAGCGCATCGGCGATCCCGAGGAGGGACGCTGCAGGCGAGGATGTCGCCGAGGGTGCGTGCGCCATGAGGGGAGCCTAGGCCGCGCCCCACCGGCCGCCCTCCCCCGACGCGGTTATCCTCAGGCCATGGCCGAATCCGGAGCGTCGCAGGGCTCCGGGACCCCGGGGGGCCCGGGCAAGCCTGCTCCCAGGAAGGCCTCATCCCGCAAGCCGGCGCAGGCCAAGTCC
>CAZLNF010000028.1:4701-15458 GCA_964560885.1 uncultured Actinomyces sp.
CCAGCGCAGGCAAGTCCAGCGCAGCCAAATCCGCGGGACGGCGCCCACCGCGCATGCCCAAGGTGGAGGAGACCTCCGCCGGAGGCCTCGTCGTCGACCGCAAGGGTGTGCAATTGCGCGCTGCCCTCATCGCCCGCCACGACCGGCGCGGTCGCCTGGTGTGGTCGCTGCCCAAGGGCCACCTGGAAGAAGGGGAGACGCCGGAGGACGCCGCCATCCGCGAGGTGGAGGAGGAGACCGGGATCCGCGGGCGCGTGCTGGCCCCCCTGGGTGTCATCGACTTCTGGTTCATCGCCGAGAACCGGCGCATCCACAAGACCGTGCACCACTACCTGATGGAGGCCTCCGGGGGCGAGCTCTCCGATGAGGACGCCGAGGTAGTCGAGGTCGCATGGTTCCCGCTCACCGATGTCCGCGAGCGACTGGCCTACGCCGACGAGCGCAGGCTGCTCGACCGGCTGCCGGACCTCCTCGCGGACGCTGGATGACTCGGGACGCGCACCACGCCCGGCGACGCGCCGTGGCCGGCCTGCTCGCTCTGCTCGGCGTACTCACCTTGATCGTCGCGGCACCCGCCCACGCCGAGGACACTCCGGCGCCCGTGCGCATCACCATCACCGGCCTTGCACCCGTCGCCCTCGGCACGGGCAACTCCCTCGCGGTGGGTGGCACCGTCGCCAACACGGGGCTTGCCACGATCACGTCGCTCAGCGTGCGCCTGACAATCTCGACGACTCCCCTCACGAGTCGACGCGACCTGGACAAGGCGACGGACGCGGAGGGTGGCTTCGGGTCGATCCCCCTTTACGCCACGACAACGACCGTGGTGGACACCCTGCCGCCAGGCGCAAAGGCTGACTACCGCATCGCCACCGACACCTCCCAATTGCCGCTGAGCGCCCCGGGTGTCTATGTGCTGGGGGTTGAGGCGATCGGCTTTGGGCCCGCGGGCTACGTCATCCTCGACACGTCACGGATGCTCATCCCCTACGTCCCCGACGCAGTGGATCCCGTCAACGTCACCTGGCTATGGCCGCTCGCGACCACACCGGCGCAGACTCCCGATGACGTGCTGCTCGGAGACACCATCTCGCGCGAGGTCTCACCCGGAGGTCGGCTCGACGACATTCTCTCTGCGGGAGGCTCCTCCCCGTCCATCAGTTGGGTCGTGGATCCGCAGGTCCTGCAGGTCGCCGACGACATGTCCGATGGCTACCTCGTAGACAAGGGTGGCGAGATCCGCGCAGGCACGTCCGCCGACGACGCCGCGGCCTGGCTCGAGCGTGCGCGCGCGATCCTCGGCCCGGCCAAGGACGCCGAGCGATCCACTCCGCGGCAGCGTCCGGTGTGGGTGATGCCCTACGCCGACCCCGACGCAGACGCGCTCACGCGAGCAGGTCTCACCACCGACTTGGTCCGAGCGTCCACCGCGGCACCCGAGGTCGCTGCGCGACAACTCGAGCGCGCTCCCGATGGCACGCTCGCCTGGGCCGCAGGCGGGCGTCTCGACCAGGAGGCCCTCGACGTGTTGGCCTCGGCAGGTGTGCGCACCGTCGTCGTCCGCGACAAGTCCGCGCCCGCAGCGCCTGGTCTCGACTACACACCCTCCGGATACCTCGACATCGAGGCCTCCGGTGGGCGCGTCCGCGCACTCATCATCGATCCGGGCCTGCTCGCCGCCCTTGAAATGCCCCAGGGCAACCAGGCGACGATCCTCGCCGCGCGACAGCGCTTCCTCGCGGAGTTGGCGTTCGTCGCACTCGAGCCCACCGAGGTCTCGCGCCACCTCATCGCCGCGGCCGCAAATCCGCGGTGGGACCCCAACCCGCGGCTTCTGCGCGCCATCATTGCGTCGCTGCGGACCACCCCGTGGACCAGACTCGTACCCGTGAGCACCGTCCTGGCTCTGCCCGACGCGGGGACGGCGCGCATCGTCGATGCCGACGCCCGGCGTGCACGTGAGCTGGATCGCAACTACCTCAAGCGGATCACCGAGACCCAGGCGTCCATCGAGTCGCTGCGGAGCGTGCTCACCGATCCTCTGCCACTCACGGCACCCATCGCATCAGCGCTCCTCCGTGCGGAATCCAGCGCCTGGCGCACGCGTCCGCGAGAGGGGGTGCGCCTCCTCGACTCCATCGATGCCTCGATCGCCACGGCCGAGAGCAGCGTCTATGTCATCCCCCGGGACGACGTAGTGCTGAGCGGGGATCGCGGCAGCGTGCCCGTCACAGTCACCAACGACTTCGATCAGACGGTCCGTGTCGGTGTGAGCATCACCGCCGATCCCGCCGCGCGACTCGATGCAGAACCGCTCGAGGTCGTCGAGATCGAAGCGGGCCGACGTGCCAGCCTCGAGGTCCCCGTCCGCGTCGTCGGTGGCGATGCGCTCACGGTCGCCGTGCAGCTCACAGACCCCACGGGGAAGCCCTTCGGTGAGCCTGTCGCCCTCGAGTTGCGCACGACCGCCTACTCGCGCGCGGCGCTCTGGGTGGCGGTAGCGGCGGCCGCCGCGTTGGTACTCCTCGTCGTCTACGACATCGTGCGACGGGCACGTCAGCGGGGAGCACGGCGTCAGCAGGCCTCCACATGAGCGGCGAGCGTCCGGATCCGAGCGAGGTGGCGGCCCCCCAGGGACCCGCCGAATCCGAGCTCGACCCTGCGCTGGAGCCGGCCAAGCCCGACAGGGGCGGCTCGGTCGACGACCCGCCGGCCAACCCCGCGGAGGCCCGCTCGGCGACGACAGGACTCCTGGGCTCCAGCGCCGTGATGGCGACCGGGACGGTGATCTCCCGTGTCACCGGAGTCGCCCGCGATATCGCGTTGACCGCGGCACTCGGCTTCTACCTCGTCTCGGACGCGTACTCCCTGGGCAACACGATGCCCAACGTCCTCTACATCCTCATCATCGGTGGCGCGCTCAACGCGGTCTTCATCCCTCAGCTCGTGCGCCGCATGAAGGACGATGCCGATGGTGGCCAGGCCTACGCCGATCGGCTCATCACGCTCGCCGGCCTCGTGCTGCTCATCTTCTCCATCGCCGCGGTGCTGCTCGCACCGGTCCTCGTCGACCTCTATGCGACATCGGCATACGACGACTCACAGCGTGAGCTCGCCACTGCCTTCGCGCGCCTGTGCCTGCCGCAGATCTTCTTCTACGGCGTGTACGCGCTCCTGAGCCAGGTGCTCAACGCCCGGGGCAAGTTCGGTGCACCGATGTTTGCCCCCATCCTCAACAACATCGTCGCCATCGCGACCTTCATCCTCTTCATCGTCATCGCGGGCACCTCCGCCGCGGCCGATGGCGCACTCACCCCGGACCAGGTGGCGATCCTGGGGATCGGCACGACCCTGGGCGTCGCACTCCAGGCCCTCATCCTCATCCCGGTGCTCATCCGCGCGGGCTACCGCTGGCGTCCCCGCTTCGACTGGCGGGGATCCGGCCTCGGCAAGGCCGGTCATCTCGCGGTGTGGACGCTCCTGCTCGTCGTCGTCAACCAGGCGGGCTACATCGCCATCACGCGCCTCGCCACCCTGGCCAATGTCAATGCCGCAGCCGCCGGCACGACGCCCGCAGGGCTCACGACGTACCAGAAGGCACACCTCATCTTCATGCTCCCGCACAGCGTCATCACGGTGTCGATCGTCACCGCACTGCTGCCGGCATTGAGTCGCATCGCGCACTCGGGGCGACTCCACCAGGTGGGGGCCGACGTGGCCGGCGCCATGCGCCTCGTGGCCGCCCTGATCATCCCCATCGGCGCGGTGCTCATGATCGTGAGCCCCGGCATCGCCGTGCTGCTCTTCGGCTACGGCGCGGCCACTCCCGACCAGGCGCAGCTCGCCGGTCTCATCACGAGCGTCTTCATGCTCGGGCTGCTCCCCTTCACGCTCTTCTACGTGCTCTTCCGCGGCTTCTACGCCGTGGAGGACACGCGCACGCCCTTCTTCGCGAGCCTGCTCATGAACGTCGTGGCCCTCGGTGTCGCCATTCCACTCTTCTACGCCGTGACCGGCGGTGCGCAGGTGGCCTCCCTCGCCTTCGGCTATGTCTGCGGATTCTGGGCGACCTTCGTCGTGTCCTGGATCCTGCTCGCGCGTCGGCTCGGCGGGCTTGACTCATGGGCGACGCTGCGCTCCCTGCTCCGCATGCTCATCGCGGGCTTCATTGCCTTCTGCGTGATGTTCGGTGCGGAGGCCGCCCTCACCGCCTACGTCACCGGTGACGATCCGGCCAACACCCTGGGCGTGCTCATTGACGTGATCGTCCTCTCCGCCGTAGGCCTGGGGGTCTACCTCGCCGCCGCGTGGGCCATGCGGATCCATGAGGTGGGGGACGTCGTCGCGCTCATCCAGCGCAAGGTGCTTCGACGCCGAGCCGCCTCATCCGGCGAAGACAAGGCCGACACACGTACCCTCGAGGGGTGAGTGACAGGCGGATCGGCCGCTACATCCTGGACGTGCTGGTCTCTCAGACCGGTGTCGTCGAGCTGTGGCAGGGATTCGATCCCGCGCTGGAGCGCGCTGTCTCGCTGCGGCTCATCCCCGCGACCGATGACCGCGCCGCAGCAGCAGAACGCGCGGCGCGAGAGGCGGCACACGTCGACGACCGTCGTGTCATCGCCGTCCTCGACATCCTCACATCCGAGCCGGTCGTCGGCCCGGACTCTTCGGGGGCGCTGTACCTCGTCATCGTGAGTGAATGGGTCGAAGGGCGCACCCTCACTGATATCTACGAGGAGCGCGAGGGCGAGCCCATCGAGATAGACGAGGTGGTCCCCGTCATCCGCCAGGTGGCGATTGCTCTCCAGCACAGCCACGAGCTCGGGGTGCACCACGGGAGGCTGCGCCCCGGATCGCTGCTCGTCTCGGAGACCGCCGACTTCGATGACCCCTTCACGCTCCTCGGTGACACCAACGTCGTGCGCATCCGCGGACTCGCGGTCGATGCGGCGCTGTGGCCGGAGGAGGGAGCGGGCAGCAACGACATCGCGGGAGTCGGCTCACTCTTCTACGCCATGCTCACCGGGCGCTGGCCACTCGGGCTCGTCGACGGCATGTCACCCGCGCCTCGCGTCGGCGAGCGCCTGCTCCCTCCGTCCCAGGTCGTCGCCGACGTCCCCTCCGGCGTGGATGAAATCTGCCTGCGGGCCATTGGCCCGGCTGTGGCCGGGGATCCACGCGTCGAGGCGTACCCCGACATGGCCGCGGTCGTGAGCGCCCTCGGTGCCTGGGAGCAGCGGCCCGGGCGGCGTTCCCTGTCACTCGCTCCCCGCGAGGGCGCATCCCTCACCTCGGGCCGTCGCGCGCTGCGGGTGGTCGGGCGTCTCGCCCTCACCGCGGCCGCTCTGGTGGTCGTGGCCGGCGTAGGGATCGCGGGGCTCAGGCTCGCGCAGGGTGCTGCCTCGCCGTGGGGAGTCACCGCGGCGGGAGCGCCGGTCGAAGTGCTCACCGAGGTCGGCGACGTCACCGCGGTCGATGGCGTGGCGGGAGGGATCCCCGGCGAGATCGTCCCCGTGGGTGCGACGGACTTCGATCCGCAGGGCGTCGACCGCGAGGAGATGCCCGAGCTCGTCCCGAGTGCAATCGATGAGCGTTCCGACACGGCATGGACGACCGACACGTACGTCGCCGCAGACCTCGACGGCAAGGCGGGCACCGGCCTCATGCTTGACCTGGGCGAGTCGCTCCCGGTGAGCGCCGTGCGACTCGAACTCGTCGGGTCCGGCTCCTCTGTCGAGGTGCTGGTCGCCGCAGAGCCCTACAAGAAGACTCAGAGGTGGACTCCCCTCGCCGCAGCCCAGGGCATCGGCACCGCGATCGACCTGCGTGCCCCGCGCCCCATCGTCGGTCGCTACGTCCTCATCTGGTTCACGCAATTGCCGCTGGTGGACGGTGTCTACCAGGGCGGTATCCGCGACGTCCTCGTCCTGCGTTGACGCCACCGCGGACCGGAGGACGGACACCGACGGACTACGCTCGCGTCGTGAGCCAGGAGGCGGATGCGGTGTCGCTCAGCGACGCTGAACTCCTCGCCGCGCACTGCGCTGGAGACCCCGACGCCTTCGCTGAAATCGTGCGCCGCCACCGCGATCGGCTCTGGGCCGTCGCGCTTCGCACCACCGGCAACCCGGAGGAAGCGAGCGACGCCCTGCAGGATGCCTTCATCTCGGCGTACCGGCGTGCCGACTCCTTCCGGGGAGACTCCGCGGTGACGACGTGGCTGCATCGCATCGTGGTCAACGCCGCCCTCGACCGCCTGCGACGCCGCGCCGTGCGCACCTGGGTGCCCCTGCCTGACGAGGGGGCCGGGGAGACCTCCGCGACCCTCGTCGACGAGGCGCGGCTCGCCGACCCCCGCGCCGCGGCGGAGAGCAGCGAGACGGTCCGCGAGGTGCGGGCTGCCCTCGACACCCTCCCTCCAGACCAGCGGGCCGCCATCGTCCTCGTCGACCTCGAGGGGTGGTCGGTCGAGGAAGCCGCGCGGGCGCTGGACTGCCCCGTCGGCACGGTCAAGAGCCGCTGCTTTCGCGGTCGGGCCAAGCTGGCCGAACGACTCGCCCACCTACGGAACCCGGATGCTCCGGGGGTCGTCGTACTCCCGGATAACGGTGCGGTCACGACCAACGGCGAAGGAGGTGCCCCGTGAGCGAGTCCGACATCGGCGGCGACTTGCCTCCTCTCGACCCTGAACTCGCAGCCTGGCTGGCTTCCGACACGCCGGGGCCCATGCCCGCCGATGTGTGGGCAGGTATCGAGGCGCGCCTCGCCGCCGAGCCTGCGCTGATTCCCGCCGGCTCTGCCGACTCGCGGGGCGTCGTCGACCTTGGGGCCGAGCGGTCGCGCCGGCGCTCGCGCCGCGCACTCCCTCTCCTGGTGGGGGCTGCCGGCCTCGTCGTCGCGGGGGCCGTGGTGCTGCCCGCAGTGCAGACGTCCTCGCCCGCGCCGGTCGCCGATGGCGCCAGCTCCGCTCAGCCTGCGGTCGTCGCGGCAGCACCGTCACCCGATGCCAGTGGTGACGGGGAAGTTGCTTCCGCGCCCGCATCAGCCTCGCCTGATTCCGCCCCGCGCACCGAGCCCGTGATGCCCCGGACCATGGTCGCTACCGGCACCGACTACACCGCTGATGCGCTTCCTGCTCAGGTGACGACCCTGCTGGCCACAGCGGGCATGTCTGACAGCACCGCCGTCGCTGCAGCCATGGCCGCCTCGCCTGCCACGGCGACACTCCCCGGCGTAGGACTCGCCTCGAGCCCGGAGGCACTCGCCGACTGCCTGGGTCGACTTGGACTGCCTTCGGGATCGGTGCCCCTCGTGCTGGACACGGCCACGGTCGATGGCCGCGACGGCAGCGTGATCGTCACCGTCGGGTCAACTGACTCTGTTGGCCTGCCGACGTCCCTGCACATCGTCGCCGTCGGTCAGGACTGCACCGACGATGACGTCGCCGCCGCACGACACTGGGACCTCCCCCTCCGCTAGGACGTCGGGAATACCCTCGGGGGTATCCTGGTTCCTCCCGCGTGAGCGCTCCGGGCCTCGGCCCGGCAGGATGGCGTGCGATATCGACCCTGGAGTGTGCGAAGTGTCCGACGTCCGCGACGTCATCATCATCGGCTCAGGCCCGACCGGCTACACCGCCGCGATCTACACCGCGCGGGCCCAGTTGAAGCCACTCCTCTTCGAGGGAGCGGTCACCGCCGGCGGCGCACTGATGAACACCACCGAGGTCGAGAACTTCCCCGGCTTCCGCGACGGAATCATGGGCCCCGCCCTCATGGAGGAGATGCGCGCCCAGGCCGTGCGCTTCGGTGCCGAGATGATCACCGATGACGTCGTCGATGTGCAGCTCGACGGAGACATCAAGACCGTGCGCGACGGCAGCGGGCGCGAGTATCAGGCGCGCGCCGTCATCTTGGCGATGGGCTCCGGCTACCGCGAGCTCGACCTGCCCAACGAGAAGCGCCTGTCCGGCCATGGCGTCTCGTGGTGTGCCACCTGCGACGGCTTCTTCTTCCGCGACCAGGACATCGCGGTCGTCGGTGGAGGCGACTCAGCACTCGAGGAGGCGACCTTCCTCACGCGCTTTGCCAAGTCCGTGACTCTCATCCACCGACGCGACTCGCTGCGTGCAAGCAAGATCATGCAGGAGCGCGCGTTCAACGATCCGAAGATCCAGTTCGCCTGGAATTCCGAGGTCGTCGACATCCTCGGCGACGCCAAGGTCTCCGGGGTCGTGCTCAAGGACACGGTGACCGGCGAGACACGCGAGCTCGCGGTGACCGGCCTCTTCATCGCCATCGGCCACGACCCGCGATCCGAGCTCGTCAAGGGCAAGGTGACGCTCGATGACAATGGCTACGTCCTGGTCGAGGCGCCGAGCACGCGTACCAATGTCACCGGGGTCTTCGCCGCGGGCGACCTCGTCGATCACATCTACCGGCAGGCCATCACGGCGGCAGGCACCGGTTGCTCGGCTGCCCTCGATGCCGAGCGCTACCTCGCTGCGCACGAATAGGCAGCGGCACCCTTAGGCTGAGACGGATCGGCGGGTCGGCGAAGCCGCCCCTGGCGATCCCCGGAAGGAGAACCATGGCTACCAAGATCGTGACCGACGCATCCTTCGACGCCGACGTCCTCAAGAGCGACATCCCTGTGATCGTCGACTTCTGGGCCGAGTGGTGTGGCCCCTGCCGCATGGTCGCGCCCATTCTCGAGGAGATCTCGGGCGAGTACGACGGCAAGATCGTCATCGCCAAGCTCAATGTCGACGAGAACCCCAAGACCGCAGCGTCCTATGGCATCACCTCGATTCCGACCATGAACGTCTACTCGGGCGGCGATGTCGTCAAGACCATCATTGGTGCGAAGCCCAAGGCCGCACTCCTCTCCGACCTTCAGCCCTTCCTCCAGTAGAGCGGGATGGCCGTCCTCCGTCGCGGGGACACCGGCGTCGCGGTTGCAGATATTCGCGCACGCTTGGTGCGCCTGCGCCTGCTTGAATCCGACTCCGAGGCACCCTTCGATGCCGCGGAATACGACGACGCCGTCGAACGCGCGGTGCGGACATTCCAACAGCAGCGCGGGATCCCCGCGGACGGGGTCTGTGGGCCGCAGACACTGCGCCATCTAGAGGAGGCGCGCTGGTCCCTCGGCGACCGCGTGCTCGCCTACACGCCCGGCCACCTCCTCCGGGGGGACGACGTACTCGACCTGCAAAACCGGCTCACCCGGATGGGGTTCGACTGCGGTCGGCCCGACGGTGTCTTCGGGCCGCTGACCGATAGCGCGCTGCGCGAATTCCAGCGCAATGTCGGGATGGAGCCCGATGGCACCTGCGGCTTCACGACGTACTGGGCGCTGGAGCGACTCACCCGCACGGTCGGTGATGGCGACGCAGTCTCGATCCGCGAGCGCCAGGCCATGGACGCCATGCGCTCGGGTGTCGCCGGCAAGGTGATCGTGCTCGACCCCGGGGGTGCGGACGCCGACCAGCGATTCGCGCTGGCCGAGGCCACGATCGTCGCCGATGTGTGCGCTCGGATCGAAGGACGGCTTGCCGCGCTGGGCACGCAGGTGATCTACACCCGCGCGCCCACACCCGAGCTCGTCGGCGAGGCAGAGCGCGCATCGTATGCGAATGCGGCGAGCGCTGACCTCGTGCTGTCACTCCATGTCGAGCGCGTCGAGTTGCCCGGAGCCAACGGCTTCGCGACCTTCTACTTCGGCGCACCGCTCGGTGGCACGCAATCACAGGGCGCTCGCATCGCAGCAGAGCACATCCAGGCGGAGGTGTGCCGGCGCACCGATCTAACCGACTGCCGCAGCCACCCGCGCACCTGGGACCTGCTGCGACTCACCTCCATGCCGACGGTGTGGGTGGAGATGGGCTACCTCTCGCATCCAGGGGACGCGGCCCGTCTCACCGATCCCCGCTTCCGCGACACGCTCAGCGAAGCGATCGCGGTCGCGGTGACGAGCTTCTTCGCCCCCGCCGACTAACACCCCCGTCAGTGGGAGTGGGGCCAGAGCAGGCGGGCCAGGAAGCCGGCCGCCGCACCCACGGCAAAGACCAGGAGCCCCAGGAACAGGGTGGTGACGACGGATCCGTCCTTGCGGGCGACCTCATCGGCCATGTCCCTCACCCCATCCCACGTCTCAGCGGTGCCATCCGTCAGCATAGGGACCCTGAAGCGGGGCGAATAGCCCCCGCGGCCATGTCGAGGGAGGTGTGCGATGAGCGGTGGTTCACGGCTCGATCCGTGGGTGGATTCCTACGCCGCACGCGCCCGCGGCATGACTGCCTCCGAGATCCGCGCCCTCTTTGCTGTGGCCTCGCGCCCCGAGGTCGTGTCGCTCGCCGGTGGCATGCCCTTCGTCCAGGCGCTGCCCCTCGACGCACTCGCTGAGACCGCAGCGCGCCTGGTGCGCGATCGCGGTGCCGAGGTGCTGCAGTACGGCTCCGGCCAGGGCGATGTCACGCTGCGCGGCCAGATCCTCGAGGTCATGGCCGAGGTCGGCATCACGGCGCACCCCGATGACGTCATCGTCACGACCGGCTCGCAGATGGCGCTCGACCTGGTCACGCGCGTCTTCTGCGATCCCGGTGACGTCGTACTCGTCGAGGCCCCCTCCTACGTCGGTGCGCTGGGTGTCTTCCGCGCGTACGAGTGCGACATCCGACACGTCGCGATGGACGATCAAGGCCTCGTGCCCGAGGCGCTCGACGAGGCGATCACGCGCGTGCGCGCCGCGGG
>CAZLNF010000029.1:0-15194 GCA_964560885.1 uncultured Actinomyces sp.
CTGTTGAGTTCTCAAGGAGCGGTCGCGCATCGGGCGCGCCTGCGGTGCAGGCCGTTCCCGGGGCGACTCGCAACGCTACCCGCGCGACAGCAATTCGGTCAAATCCGCCCGAGGGCGTACCCGACCGAATCGAGTCGACATGGGAGTCGTTGCGCCTTGCAGGACCGGCCTGATCGTCACCCGAGGGGCTTTCGACGTCCGGGGCTTCCGTGCGAGGAAGTACGACTATACGCGCCCGCAATGCCCAGGTCAAATCCTCAGGGGCCCTCCGGGCGTGATCTGGCTCACCCCTCGAGCAGGATCCCCGCGAGGGTCCGGCGCCCCCTGCGGAGCACCAGGTATCGCCCGTGCAAGAGGTCCCGGGTGGTCGGGCGGAGGGCCTCGTCCTCAACTCTCACATTGTTCACATACGCCCCACCCTCCCCCACCGTGCGCCGCGCCTGGCCTCGGCTGGGGGCCAGGCCGGACCGGGTGAGGAGATCGACGATGTCGGGGAGTGCCCCCTCGCTGATGTCTTCCGGTGTGAGCACGGCATGCGGAAGTTCGCGCAGGGCTGCATCGAGTACGTCGGCGGGTACAGCACCAAGGTCACCCTGGCCGAAGAGTGCCTGCGCAGCGGCCTCCACGGCCCGAGTGGCGTCGGCTCCATGCACCAGCGTGGTCAACTCGTCAGCGAGCGCGCGTTGAGCAGCTCGACGCGCGGGCTCCGACTGCGTGGCCTCCTCGAGCGCTTCGATCTCTTCGTGGGTGCGCATGCTGTAGAGCCGAAGGTAGGTGGAGACATCTCGATCGTCAGCATTGAGCCAGAACTGGTAGAACGCGTAGGGACTCGTCATGGAGGAGTCCAGCCACACGGTCCCGGACTCGGTCTTGCCGAACTTCGTGCCATCGGCCTTGGTGACCAGCGGTGTCGTCAGCGCATGCACGTGCTCGGACTCGGTACGCCGGATCAGGTCAACGCCCGCAGTGATGTTGCCCCACTGATCCGAGCCACCCATCTGCAAACGGCAGCCGTGACGCCGGTACAGCTCGAGATAGTCGAATGACTGGAGGATCTGGTAACTGAACTCCGTAAAGGAGATGCCCTCCGCCGCAAGCCTTGCCGCCACCGCTTCGCGATCGAGCATGCGATTGACACTGAAGTGCTTGCCGATGTCGCGCAGGAAGGAGATGACGTCGACATCCTTCGTCCACTCGAAGTTGTTGACCAACTGCGCCGCAGCGGGCCCATCGAATTCAAAGAAGCGAGAAAGCTCAGTTCTCAGTCGCCCGACCCACTCCTCTACGACATCGACAGGGTTGAGGGTGCGCTCCCCTGTCATCTTCGGATCTCCGATGAGGCCCGTGGCGCCACCGACAAGTGCCAACGGGCGATGCCCGTGCGCCTGGAAGCGTCGCATCGTCTGGATCTGCAGGAGGTTGCCCAGGTGCAGGCTCGGCGCGGTGGGGTCGAAGCCGATATAGAAGGTGATCGGTCCCTCGTCGAGGTCCGCGCGCAGTGACTCCAGGTCGGTGCTCTGCGCGATCAGGCCACGCCACTGCAGGTCGTCGATGAGAGCACTCACGAGCACGCATCCTCTCGCATGGCACCTACACCGCGGTCGGGTGGGCTAAGGGCACGTGGTGGGAGTGAAGACGGCGCCCTCGAGCAGGCTGTCCTGTGGCCACGTGAGGCTCGACTCTGTCAGGAGGAGGCGCGTGCCATCGCCGTAGACGAAGGCGTCGGCTTCCAGCCGTCCCGCTGTCGTCTCCGGAGTGAACTCCTCTACCCCATCGACGTAGGAGTAGACGGTGACCTGACCACCCTCGGGGTCATTGCCGCTGGGCGCAGCCTCCACCTTGATCACAGCGCGTGATGCTCCCTCGACAAGCTCGTAGCAACGTGGTGCCGTGGGCGCCGATCCCGACGTCGGGTCAGTCCCACCCGCCTCCGTGGATCCCCCGCCGCAGGCGGTGAGGAGGGCGGCGACCGCGGCGATGACGGCAACGTGGGTCTTCATGGAGCCTTCCTTTGCTTTCCCGGGGAGGGCTTCCCTTGCGGGGGCGTCCCTTGCCTGGGCCTTCCTCGTGTGGCAGCACGATAGGGGCTCACGGTCGGATCCTGCGCAGCGAATCGCCAGGGTGTGCCCGCGCCAGCACCGGCGACCCCGGTCCGGGGGCCCACGACATGCGTGGCAAGGGGGCGAGGGGCAATCTCCAGGCGGATCCGCGACGACGGGTCGAGCAGGTCGCTTCCATCAGCCTCGCCGGTCAAGCCGAGGGCGACCGCCAGCCTTGCCGGCCCGCGTGCCAGGTCCTGGTCTCGGTGTGCGCTCGGCCGACGCTCTCGGGCAAGGTCAATGCCGTCGATGATGCGGCCTGCGCGCAGCAGCACTGCCGATCCCTGTCCGGCGGGGCCGGTGACGACGTTGGCACACCAGTGCATGCCGTAGGTGAAGTAGACGTAGAGGTGCCCCGCTTCGGCGAACATCGTGCGATTGCGCGCCGTCACGCCTCGGAACGCATGGGAGCCGGGATCCTCACCCTCCCCGGCGTAGGCCTCGACCTCGGTGATGACCATCGAGACGCGCCCCTCGGGTGAGTCGGCCACGATGCGGGAGCCGAGGAGTCGCGGCGCGACCTGCACCGGGTGGGCGGTGAGCAGTCGTCGACCGGTCGCCATGGCTTCAGTGTCCGGGAAGTTTGCGTGTCAGGCGAGGCCACCCGCCCACGTCCGCTCCCCCCGGCGCGTCGGGGGCGGGTGGCCTCAGCCTCACCCTCGCGGGTGGGTCTGACATCAGCTCCGGTCTGGCCCGGCGTTCCGGTGGATCCGTCCCTGTCGGACGGAGGCGCGCTGCCAGGTGCGTCCGATGAGGACTCCCACAGCGATACCCACCAGATTCGCCAGGATGTCCTGTCCCTGTAGCGACCTCTGACCCAGCAAGCCCTGGACGCCCTCGAGCGCCGTGGCATAGGCGAGGAGCACGACCAGGGTGATGACGGGGCGCGGGGACGTCTGAGCCATCACGGCAGCCAAGGCCAGCGCGGCGTATCCGACGAGATGGAGGATGAGCGCGAGCGTTTCGCCAAGGTCCGCCACCTCGACTCCGGGCGTGCCCCGGGGTGGAAGGAGCGCCGCCACGGCAGCGAGCACCGCGAGGATGAGAGCGGCCACCGCCCACGCGGTGCGCCACGCCGGCCCCGTCAAGGCCTACGCGCCTCGCGCCCAGGCCGCATCCGCGGCGAGGAGGAGGCGCGCTGCGGCGAGCTGCTCGCGCACGCGCACGGGTGCGGTGCCGCCGAAGGACGCACGCGAAGAGACCGACCCCTCCAGGGACAAGACGTCGCGGACCCCTGGCTCGAGGTGCGAGGAGATGGCCGCCAGGGCCTCGTCGTCAAGGTCCCAGAGCTCGATGCCGTCGGACTCAGCGGCACGCACACACGCACCGGCGATGTCATGCGCGTCGCGGAAGGGCACGCCTTGGCGCACCAGCCACTCGGCGATATCGGTCGCGAGCGCGAACCCCTCCGGCGCGGACATCGTGATGCGGACACTGTCGAATCTCAGGGTGGCGATCATGCCCGTCACCGCGGGCAGCACCAGGAGGAGCTGGTCGACAGCGTCGAAGACCGGCTCCTTGTCCTCTTGCAGGTCGCGGTTGTAGGCGAAGGGCATGCCCTTGAGCGTCGCAAGGAGCCCGGTGAGGTCGCCGATGAGGCGCCCGGACTTGCCGCGGATGAGTTCGGCCACGTCGGGGTTCTTCTTCTGCGGCATGATCGACGAGCCGGTGGACCAGGCGTCGTCGAGGGTCGCCCAGGCGAATTCGCGCGAGGTCCACAGCACCACCTCCTCGCCGATGCGCGAGAGGTGCACCCCGAGCATCGCCGCGGCGAAGAGGAACTCCGCCACCCAGTCCCGGTCGCTCACGGCATCGATGGAGTTGGCCAGGGCCCCGCGGAATCCCAGGTCGCGTGCCACGGCCTCGGGGTCGAGGCCCAGCGATGAACCCGCGAGAGCACCAGCGCCCAGCGGAGACAGGGCCGCGCGCTCATCCCAGTCCCGCAGACGATCGATGTCCCTTGCCAGGGCGTGCACGTGCTTGGCGAGTTCGTGGCCGAGTGACACCGGCTGAGCGTGCTGGAGGTGGGTGAATCCCGGCGCGATCGTGTCGACATGTGCGTCGGCTTGCGCGAGGAGTGCTTCCTGGAGGCCGATGACCCCGTCCGCGATGGCGCGCGCCTGATCGCGCAGGTAGAGACGGAAGTCGGTGGCCACCTGATCGTTGCGGCTACGCCCGGCGCGCAGCTTGCCGCCCAGGGGACCCAGGCGCTCGAGGAGGCCGCGCTCGATAGCCGTGTGCACGTCTTCGTCTTCAGGGTTGGGCGTGAAGTCACCCGTGGTGACGTCTGCCGCCAGCGCATCCAACGCATCGAGGACGCGCGCGAGCTCCGCGGCGTCAAGCAGGCCCGCCGCGTGCAGCACCCGGGCGTGTGCGGCGGTCTGCCGGATGTCGTACGGCGCGAGGCGCCAGTCGAAGTGGACGGACGCGCTCAGGGCCGCCATTGCGTCAGCAGGACCGCGGGCGAATCGGCCACCCCACAGACGCGTGGGCTGCGACTCCTCGCCACTCATGTCGACTCCACTCCGGCCGGGGACCGTCCCTCAGCCATCGTCAGGATCTCAGCAGCGACGCCCGCGCCCGCATCGACACCGCGGGTGACAAGCAGCACGGTGTCGTCGCCGGCCACCGATCCGAGGATCTCAGACCATGGGGCTCGATCGAAGGCCGAGGCCAGGTACTGCGCACCCCCGGGCGGAGTGCGCACGACGACGATGTTGCCCGAGGACTCCACGGACACCACGAGTTCGTGGGCCGCGCGCGCCAGCCGACCCATCTCCGTCCCCGGGTCGATGCCGACATCAGCCACCAGGGTGTAGACCGCGCGCCCGTCCTCCTGGGCAACCTTGACAGCACCGAGATCCACCAGGTCGCGGGAGAGCGTGGCCTGCGTCACCGCGAAGCCCTCCTGAGCGAGCACACCGCGCAACTCCTCCTGCGAGTGGATGCTCCTGCTGGCAATCACCTCGCTGATGCGGGTCCGCCGAGCGGCCTGCGTGCGTGGACTCGTCATGCCAGGTCTCCGACGGCGAGGGGCCACAGCTCGGCCACACGGTCGAGGTCATCGTCGGTCAGGATCAGCGGAGGAGCCATGCGGATGACATCGGGCGCCACCGCGTTGACGATGAGCCCGTGCGCACGGGCGGAAGTCTCGAGCGCTGCTGCGACAGGAGTCCGGAGCACGGCGCCGAGCAGGAGGCCGCGGCCGCGCACATGCGACACGCAGGTCGCCTCTCCCACGATGCCGGACAGGCGCTCGCCCGCGATCCGCGCACGCGCGACCAGGTGCTCACGCTCAATCACGTCGAGCACCGCGAGCGCTGCCGCGCAGCTCACGGGGTTGCCGCCGAAGGTGGAGCCGTGGCTGCCGGGGCCCAGGAGATCCGCTGCGGGACCGAAGGCGATGCACGCGCCGATGGGCAGTCCTCCGCCGAGTCCCTTGGCGAGTGTCACGACGTCGGGCAACACCCCGTCAGCCTGATGCGCGAACCAGTCCCCTGTGCGGCCGATGCCGGTCTGCACCTCGTCGAGGACGAGGAGCGCACCGTGGGCATCGCATGCCTCACGCGCCGCCGCCAAATAGCCCTCGGGAGCGGGAATCACCCCACCCTCCCCCTGGATGGGTTCGAGGAAGACGGCCGCAGTCATGTCGTCCACGGCGGCGCGCAGCGCCGGGACATCCCCGAAGGGAACCACGACGACGTCACCGGGCAGCGGACGGAAGGGATCCTGCTTGGCAGGCTGTGCCGTGAGAGCAAGGGCACCCATGGTGCGCCCGTGGAAGGAGCGCTCGGCGACCACGACTCGCGTGCGCCCGGTACGCCGCGTCAGCTTGAGCGCAGCCTCGTTGGCCTCGGCACCCGAGTTGCAGAAGAATGCGCGCCCCCCGCGCTCACCCGAGGGGTCCAGGAGTGCGATGAGTCGCTCGGCGAGTGCCACCGCCGGTGGCGAGATGGCCAGGTTGCTGGTGTGCCCCAGCGTGGACATCTGCAGGCTGACAGCGGCGACCACGTCGGGGTGCGCGTGCCCGAGTGCATTGACGGCGATGCCGCCGAGGAGATCGACGTACTCACGCCCCTCCGCATCCCACACCCGCGCTCCCTGACCGCGCACGAGCGACATCGACGGAGTGCCGTAGTTGTCCATGAGCGCGGCGCGCCAGCGCTCCTGGAGCTCCGGCGTGCCGCCGCTCTCAGGAGCCATCATCGCCTCGGCCGCCATCACGCGCCCGTCTCGTCGGGCAGCACCGTCGTGCCGACTCCCGCGCCTGCGAAGACCTCGAGGATCGGGCCGTGCGGCACGCGCCCGTCGATGACGTGCGCGCGAGCCACTCCCCCCTCGACGGCCCGCAGGCACGCCTCCATCTTGGGCACCATGCCGGACTCGAGACCGGGCAGGAGTTGGTGCAGAGGCGTCGCGCGAATCTCCGCGATGATCTCGGTGCTCGCGGGCCAGTCGGCGTAGAGGCCGGGCACGTCCGTGAGCACGATCAGCTTCAGCGCCCTGAGCGCCACAGCAAGCGCCGCTGCGGCCGTGTCAGCGTTGACGTTGTGTGCGATGCCCTGCGCATCGGGGGCCACGGTCGAGACCACGGGGATCCGATCGTCGTCGAGGAGTGTCGTGACGATCTCCGGGTGCACCTCAACGACATCACCGACGAGTCCGAGATCGACCTCCACGCCGTCGATCACCGTCCCGCGACGCTCGGCTCGGAAGAGTCGCGCATCCTCGCCGGAGATCCCCACGGCCACGGGGCCGTGGGCATTGATGAGGGTGACGATCTCGCGCTGCACCTGGCCCGTGAGCACCATGCGCACGATCTCCATAGCCTCAGGAGTGGTGACGCGCAGGCCACCGCGAAACTCACTGGCGATGCCGACACGGTCCAGCATCGCCGAAATCTGCGGGCCTCCCCCATGCACGACCACGGGGCGCAGCCCGGCACGGCGGAGCATGACGACGTCCTCGGCAAAGGCGCGCTTCAGCGCTTCGTCGGTCATGGCATTGCCGCCGTACTTCACCACCACCGTGGCGCCGCGGAATGGCTCGAGCCACGGGGGCACCTCAAGGGGTGCTGAGCTCTGCGACTGGGCGCTCATGTGGAGTACGCCGAGTTCTCGTGGACGTAGTCGGCCGTGAGGTCGTTGGTCCACACTGTCGCCTCGGCGTCTCCCGCGCCCAACCGAACGCCGATCCGCACCGTGCGGCCGGACATGTCGACAAGATCCCGAGGCTCCCCCGCCGCTCCACCGCGGCACACCCAGACATCGTTGATCGCGACGTCGACCTCATCGGAGGCGAAGACAGCCGATGTCGTGCCGATGGCGGAGAGCACCCGGCCCCAATTGGGGTCTTGGCCGTGGATGGCGCACTTGAGGAGGTTGCTTCGCGCGATGGCCCGGGCGACCTCCACGGCGTCATCCTCGGTCGCAGCGCGCGAGACCGTGATCGCGATGTCCTTGCTCGCGCCCTCGGCATCGCCGATGAGCTGGAGGGCGAGATCGGCGCACGCGGCCGTGATGGCCCGACAGAGGTCGTCCGTGGACGGCTGCACCATGGCCGCGCCGCTCGCCATCGCCAACACGGTGTCGTTGGTCGACATGCACCCGTCCGAGTCGATGCGGTCGAAGGTCACCCGGGTGGCTGCCGCCAGCGCTACTGCCAGCGTGTCGGGGTGAGCCACGGCATCCGTCGTGATGATGACGAGCATGGTGGCCAAGCCGGGCGCAAGCATCCCTGCGCCCTTGGCCATCCCACCCACGGTGAAGCCGTCACCGCGCACGGTGGTGACCTTGGGCACCGTGTCGGTCGTCATGATGGCGACCGCAGCGTCCATGCCCCCCTCGCGGGTGAGTGACGCGGCAGCCGCGTCCACGCCCGCGAGCAAGAGGTCCATCGGCAGGCGCTCGCCGATGAGGCCGGTCGAGCACACGCCCACCTCGCCGGCACCGGTGACCGATCCCTCCGCGCTGAGTCGCTCGGCAACGTGCTCGGCTGTGCGGTGGGTGTCGGCGAAGCCCTCGGGTCCGGTGCAGGCATTGGCGCCACCGGAATTCAAGACGACGGCATGGAGCTCGCCGTCAGCGACCGCCTGGCGCGTCCACAGGACAGGCGCGGCGGGAAAGCGGTTTGAGGTGAAGACGGCCGCGGCAGATTGCAGCGGCCCGTCGTTGACGACGAGTGCGATATCGGGCCGGCCACTCGCCTTGAGGCCGGCCGTCACGCCCGCAGCACGGAAGCCCTTCGGCTCGGTCACGCTCACGGAGCGACTCCCGCATCGCTCAGGCCTGCCGCCTCGTCGAGCCCCAGCATGAGGTTGGCGTTCTGCAGAGCCTGCCCGGCCGCGCCCTTGACGAGGTTGTCCAGCGCCGCCACGACCACGGCGCGACCCGCGTGCACATCGGCCGCTGCCTGCACATGCACGGCATTGCCGCCCAGCGTGGACGAGGTCTGCGGCCACTGCCCCGGCGGGAGCACGTGCACGAAGCGCTCTGCGGCGTACGCCGCGTGCAGGCACTCATGCAGGTCTTCGGTCGTGACGCCTTCGGCAAGGTCCGCCGTGCAGGTCGCCAGGATTCCCCTCGGCATCGGCGCGAGAAGCGGAGTGAAGGACACCCGCACGGCCTCCCCCGACGCATGCCCCAGGGCCTGCTCCATCTCCGGAGTGTGCTGATGCAGTCCACCCACCTTGTACGGCGACATCGATCCCATGACCTGGGATGCCAGCAGTGTCTCTGTCGGCGTGCGGCCCGCACCCGATGAGCCAGAGGCGGCGACGACACTCACCACGAGCCCGATGAGGCCTTCAGCGAGGAGAGGCGCGAGGGCAAGTGACACCGCCGTCGGGTAGCAGCCGGGATTCGCGACGCGCGTCGCCTCTGCGATCTGCGCACGCGCTCCGGGAAGCTCCGGCATGCCGTAAACCCAGTGCCCGGCGTAGGAGTCGTTGTAGAACGCCCTCCACGCCGACTCGTCGGCGAGACGGAAGTCAGCGCCCAGGTCCACGATGCGCTGCCCCGCGGGCAACGCTCGCGCGATCGCTGCCGACTCTCCATGCGGAAGGGCGAGGAAGACGATGTCGGCACCACGCAGGGCGTCAGGGTCGGCCGCCACCAGGACTCGGTCTGCGAGAGCGGGCAGTTGCGGGTGCACCTCCCCGAGCCGACGTCCCGCACTCGATCCCGCGGCCACGACGCCGATCTCGATATCGGGGTGCCCGAGGAGGAGTCGGAGGAGTTCGCCACCGGCATAGCCCGAGGCGCCGGCGACAGAAGCAGTCAGGGACACGGGGGAATTATACGCATACACGCATAGAGCTAGGCAGTGCCCCTGGACTAGGCAGTGCCCCTCAGGACGGCTCCATGCCGGCGCGCGGCCTCGGCGACTCCGGCCGCGCGGGCGGCAGCGATCTCCTCCGCTGCGAGCGTGCGATCGGGGGCACGGAAACGCAGCGCAAAGGCAAGTGACCGGTGGCCTTCGGGCACCTGCGGTCCGACGTACACGTCGAAGAGGCTGACCTCCTCGCACAGGTCCCCCGCACCCTCGCGGATCGCGTCGGCGACAGCGCCGACGGGCACGGCTGCGGCGACGATGAGTGCGATGTCTTCCTTCGCCACGGGCTGGGTCGTCACGTCGGGCGCCGACGCGACGTCAGGCGCTGCCGCGATGAGCGCATCGAGATCGAGTTCGAGAGCGCAGGTGCGCGCAGGCAGGGAGTACGCCGCGATGACGCGCGGGTGCAACTCCCCCGCATGGCCGATGACATGGTCGCCCACGACCAAGGCAGCAGTGCGCCCGGGATGGAACGGAGCATCGTGAGCCTGCCGCACGGCAAGGTCCACTCCGACGACCTGCCCGACACTGCGGGCGATCTCGATCGAGTCCGCCCACGAAACCTCACGGCCGGCACCCCACCAGCCCGCAGCCTCACGCTGACCCGAGAGGACGACCGCGAGATGGTGCGGCTGGCGCGGGAGCAGCCCCTCGATGGCCTCGAGTTGCTCCTCCGAGGGGCGCCGCTCCACACCGGGCCTCTCGGGCGACTCCGCACCGCCGGGGACCTGGCCCTCGCGGAGCACGAAGACCCGACCGATCTCGCCCAGGGCGATGTCATCGAGCCCCCGGGAGAGATTGCGACGCGCGGCGGCCATCAGGCCGGGCAGGAGCGACGTGCGCAGCAGCGGCTGCTCCTCGGACAGGGGGTTGGCGAGGCGCGGTGCCCGGCGCCGCACATCATCCGCGGGGATGAGGAGCGCGTCGAGGTCCTGCTCGCCAATGAAGGGATAGGTGAGGACGTCCACGATGCCGGTCCCCGCCAGGGCAAGTCCCGCACGGCGACGCAAGCGCTGCTCTCGGGTGAGCCCATAGCCCGCGGGGGCCTGCGGGAGCCGCGCCGGGATGCGCTCGTATCCCACGAGGCGCACGACCTCTTCCACGAGATCGGCGGGATCGGTGAGATCGGGCCGCCACGGAGGTGGCGTCACGGCGAGGATCTCCGCTCCGCTGATCTCGCAGCCCACGCTCTCGAGGTGCTCTCGCACCGTCGCGGAGTCGATCGGCATTCCCGCCGTGCGCTCGGGGAGGTCCGCAGCCATTGCGATGACCGATGGAGAGTAGGGCGACTCCCACGCCGTCATGCCGGCGTAGATGCCGCCACCGTGCTCGATCAGGAGTTGTGCGGCCCGTGCGGAGGCATAAGGAGCGAGGACCCGGTCGACACCGCGCTCGAAGCGGCGCGACGCCTCGGAGGAGAGTCGATGGCGCCGCGCCGTGCGCGCCACGGGCTCGGGGACGAAGCGTGCTGCCTCGAGGACGAGATCGGTCGACTCGTCGTCGATCTCCGTGTGGAGTCCGCCCATAGTGCCCGCGAGCCCGATGACGCCCGAGTCGTCTCGGATCACGACATCGTCGGCATCCAGTGTGCGCTCGACATGGTCGAGGGTCTCCAGCGTCTCTCCGGCGCCGGCGCGGCCCGCGCGCACCGCTCCGCGGAGCTTGGCTCCGTCGAAGGCGTGCAGGGGCTGACCGAGTTCGAGCATCACGTAGTTGGTGACATCGACCGCCAACGACACCGGGCGCATCCCCGAAGCAGTGAGACGGCGGCGCATCCACTCGGGAGTAGGCGCCTGCGGGTCGAAGCCGACAATGCGGCGCAGGGTGAAGAGCTCGCACATCTGCGGATCGTCAACCGCACAGGGCCACGGGGCCACATCGGCGGCGGGTGCGGGAAGGTCGACCAGGCGCTGACCTGGATCCTCGAAGGCAATCCCGAAGGCAGTGGCTACCTCTCGCGCCACGCCACGCACCGAGAGGGCATAGCCGCGATCGGGTGTCACGGCGATGTCGAGAGTCTCCTCTCCGAGCCCGAGCGCCATGCCCGCGTCGTCGCCGACGGCACCGGATCCCAGCACCATGATGCCGTCGTGGTCCTCGCCCAGCCCGAGTTCGCGCTGGGAGCAGATCATCCCGTCGGAGACATGGCCGTAGGTCTCCCGCGCCGAGATGCGGAAACCACCCGGGAGGACGGCACCGGGCAGCGCGACGACGACGAGATCGCCCACGGCGAAGTTGCGCGCTCCGCACACGATGCCACGGACGCCTCCGTGGTCACCTCCGACATCGACCTGACACCAGCGAATGGGCTTCTTGAAGTCGGTGAGTTCTTCGATGGCCTCAACGCGCCCCACCACCAGGGGGCCCGAGACATCCCCGCCGGCAGACTCGACCGACTCGACCTCGAGTCCTGCCGCGATCAGTCGCTCGGCAACGTCGCGCCCACTCACCTCGGGAGGCAGGTCAACCATCTCGCGAAGCCACTCCATGGGGACGCGCATCAGACCTCCACTCCGAAGGCCCTGCTGAAGCGGGCATCGCCCTCCACCATGTCGCGCATATCGGTGACACCGTGGCGGAACATCAGGGTGCGCTCCACGCCCATGCCGAAGGCAAAGCCGGAATAGCGGTCAGTGTCGATACCCGCGGCGCGAAGGACGCGAGGGTTGACCATCCCGCAGCCGCCCCATTCGATCCAGCCTTCGCTCGAACAAGTCCGGCAGGGTGTATCAGGGTTGCCGACAGACGCCCCTCGACACACGAAGCACTGAAGGTCCAACTCGGCACTCGGCTCGGTGAAGGGGAAGTAGGAGGGGCGGAGGCGGATCTGCACGCCCTCGCCGAACATCGACTCCGCGAGATGCTCGAGCGTGCCCTTGAGATGCGCCATGGTGATGCCCTCGTCCACGGCGAGACCCTCGATCTGGTGAAAGACAGGGGTGTGGGTCGCGTCAAGCTCGTCGGTCCGGAACACGCGACCGGGGGCGACGACATAGATCGGCAACTCGCGCTCGAGCATGGCGCGCAATTGGATAGGCGATGTCTGGGTCCGCAGGACTACGCCGCTGTGCTCACTGCCGACGAAGAAGGTGTCCTGCATGGTGCGCGCCGGGTGATCAGGCGGCACATTCAGCGCATCGAAGTTGAACCACTCCGCCTCTGCCTCGGGGCCCTCGGCGACCTCGTAGCCCATCGCGATGAAGACCTCGGACATGCGCTCCATGAGCGTCGTCAGGGGATGCCGCGCGCCCAGCCCGGCACGACGGGTCGGCAGGGTGACATCGACGGCCTCCTCCACCAGCACCCGCGCGTCGCGCTGTTGCTCGAGTTCGACGAGTCGGGCCTCAAGCGCTTCGCGGACCACCTGGCGGGCTTGGCCCATGCGCTTGCCTGCCTCAGCCTTGGCCGCGGGCGGCAGCGCGCCGATCTCTCGGTTCGCAAGTGCCAGCGGGGATCGGTCCCCCGCGTGCGCCAACCTCACGGACTTCAGGTCGTCGAGATCGCTCGCCTCCGCCAGCGCAGTGAGCGCGGCGGCGACCATGGCATCGATCGCCTCCGCCTCGAGGGACGAGACGCCGACCGGGTCGTAGGGGTTGTTGGGAGCCGACATCTAGTCACCCACGATGCGGCGCACGAGGACCTCGACGTTGTCGTCGACCGGGAGGGTCCCGTCGAGGCGCACCTCGGGATGCTCCGGCGGCTCGTACTCCTGGCCAATCCCGGTCATGTTGGGCAATGTGCCCGACTGGGCCTTGGCGTAGAGACCCTTGGGATCACGAGTGGCACACATCTCGACGGGGGTGTCGACGAACACCTCGATGAAGTCGCCGTCGTCGAAGATCTCCCGGGCTGCTCGCCTGTCGGCTCGGAAGGGCGAGATGAGGGCCACGATGACGACTAGCCCGGCCTCCAGCATGAGCTTGGAAGCCTCGGCAACGCGACGGACGTTCTCGGCACGGTCCTCGGGAGTGAAGCCGAGGTCCTTGTTGATACCGGTGCGCACATTGTCGCCGTCGAGGACGAAGGTGTGCATGCCCAGGGCGAAGAGCCTGCGCTCGAGAGCATCGGCGACGGTGGACTTGCCTGAGCCGGAGAGCCCGGTCAGCCAGATCACCCGGGGAGTCTGGTGCTTCAGGCGGGCGCGCGCGTCGCGGTCCACCTCGTAGGAGTGAGGCACGACATTGAGCGAACGGCGAAGGGCGTGCGTGACCATGCCCGCGGCGACCGTGTCCGCTGACACCCGATCGATGAGGAGGAATCCGCCGGTGTCGCGGCACTGCGCGTAGGTGTCCATGGGAATCGGGGTGTCGGTGGCGATCTCGATGCGACCGATGTCATTCATATCGAGCACGCGCGCCGCAAGCTTCTGCCCTGAGACCACATCGAGTCGGTGGCGCACAACCGTCACGGTTGCGGGCACGACGCGCGGACCGACGGCCAGTAGGTAGGAGCGCCCGTGCATCAGCGGCTCCTCGCCCACCCACACCACGTCAGCGGCGAAGCGATCGGCGGGCTGCGGCCAGGCGGTGTCTCCTGCGTTTGTCGTGCCGTCTGCGGCGAGAAGATCCCCGCGCGTGACATCGACCTCACGGTCGAGCGTGACGGTGACGGCATCACCGGAACGTGCCTCAGCAAGGTCGCCCTCGAAGCCCACGATCCGGTCGATCACCGCTGCCTGCCCGGAGTCCGCGACGACGACCTTGTCACCGGGACGGACGGAGCCTGCGGCCACCGTGCCTGAGTAGCCCCGGAAGTTGCCCTCGGCGCGCGCGATGAACTGCACGGGGAGCCGGAACGAGGTCTGGCTCTCCCCCGTGGGCGGAAGCCAGTCCTGGAGCGACTGCAGGAGCGAGGGGCCGTGCCACCATGGCATGTGCGTCGTCGGTGACGTGACGTTGTCACCGGCAACAGCACTCACGGGAATGGTGGTCACCTCGTCGAGGCCCAGGCGAGCAGCCGCCGCCTTGACCTGACCTGAGATCTCCTCGAAGGTGGCGTGCTCGTAGCCCACGAGGTCCATCTTGTTGATGGCGATGATGATGCTGGTGACACCCATGAGGGCACACACCGTCAGGTGACGGAAGGTCTGCGGGCGGACACCACGTGCGGCATCCACGAGCAGCACCGCGACGTCGGCGTTAGAGGCCGCCACGGCCATGTTGCGGGTGTACTGCTCGTGCCCCGGAGCATCGGCGATGATGACGCGCCGCCCGCTGGGGAGGTACATGTGCCGGTAGGCCACGTCGATGGTGATTCCTTGCTCACGCTCCGCTTCGAGACCGTCGGTGAGCAGCGAGAAGTCGACCTCCCCCACCGGGATGGTGGAGCCCCCGCGCCGTGTGAGACGGGCGTACTCCAGCTGATCCTCCGGGATCGAGCCCGTCTCGGCCAGCAGCCTGCCGATGAGGGTGGACTTGCCGTCATCGACCGACCCGCATGTGACCAGGCGGACCACGGGTGTGATGTCGATACCGGTCGAGCGTTCGAGGAGCTCGGTCATCAGAAGTAGCCCTCCGCCTTCTTGGCCTCCATGGAACCGCTGCCTTCGCCGTCGATCAGTCGACCGGCACGCTCCGAGACATTGCTCTCGAGCATCTCGGCAATCAGGGTGTCGAGATCCGAGGCCGTCGACTCCACGGCGCCAGACAGGGGGTAGCAGCCGAGCGTGCGGAAGCGGACGCTGCGCATCTGCGGCTCCTCGCCCTCGCGCAGGGGGAATCGCTCATCGTCGACCATGATCCACGTGCCTTCGCGCTGCACGAC